>DAOVQI010000308.1 GCA_030628785.1 Bacteroidota bacterium | reverse complement strand
CCTGCTCCTGTGGTATCAACACTAATAGCCCGAATGGGTTCTATTTTATGGAAAGTATCACCACTCTTGATTAAAGAGCCTTTGTTTCCTGTTTTCACAACAGCAATCCGGCATTGACGGGAAATCGTCTCTAATGCTTCACTTGGGCCCTTACCTGTATAGGCTCTTGCTTCCTCCTCATTGGCAAAAACAATATCTACATATGGCTTAATGATGCCTTCAAGAAATTCACGGTTTTCAGCAACCACATTAAAACTGGCCAGGTCAAGTAAAACCAGCAATTCATTTTCCTTTGCCAATCGAACCGCCTTCCCAATCAGATCATGATCCTGAACCAGATAACCTTCAATATAGAAATAATCATATCCCTTATAATGATCTGAAGAAAGTTGATCTGATGTTAATTCTATGGATGCGCCGAGAAAAGTTGCAAAAGTTCTCTCCGTATCAGGAGTAATAAGGGCAATAGCTTTTCCTGTCTCAGATTCTCCTTTAAAAAGAATCGGATTGATATTTTGCGATAACATATCTTCCCTGAAAAAAATGCCCAACTCATCATCTCCCACACTACCTATAAATCCTGTTTGAATTCCCATGTTAGCCAATCCATGTATTGTGTTGGCAGCTGAGCCTCCTGATGCCAGAGTTTTCTCGAATGAATCGGTTTGGTTCATGATTTTATCAGACAAATTTTTATCAACCAATTGCATGCTTCCTTTTGGAAACCTAAGCCGGTAAAGGATATCATCACTATCTAAGCGTGTCATGATATCTACCAGGGCATTACCCATTCCCAATACCTTTTTCATATATATTAAATTATATGTTCAATTTAAAATTTGTCTAAAACTCTTAGTTTTTCTGTGAATTCGAAAGTTCCCAATAGGAATCCTTTGAACAAAATACAAATAACAAATAATATCCAATGCTCGAATAAATAAATCACAAACAACACATTTAGAAAAATTTGTTTTGTTTTTGGGTTATTGGGAATTTGGGTATTATTTAGGTCAATTAGAAATTAGAGTAATTAGAAATTTATTTAATTGATATGTTATTTAAAGAACGAACTACTATACACCTGTCTTGAAATTTTTAACAAATATATTGTTTAATTAATGGAAAGCTGTTACTTTTGCCAAGCAAAACATATTCCTCCTTAGCTCAGTTGGTTAGAGCATCTGACTGTTAATCAGAGGGTCCTTGGTTCGAGTCCAAGAGGGGGAGCAGAAACAAAGCCCCGAATTGCTTCGGGGCTTTGTTAGTTCCGGGTTCTCGGTTCCGTGTTCCCGGGTTTGTGCGTAACCTGATTATAAAATACGACCCTGAAAGGGTCGAATAACAATAGCCCGGGTTAACAAAGTGCATAAGAAAAAGCGGTGCAACTACCAACATGAATCAAGGTATTTCAGACCCATACATCACAAAGCATAAATCCAAGAAAATGATCTAAAACCGTGGCACGGTTAGAACCGTGTCACGGGTAAATCAAGCCCGATCAGATCCTTGCACCGCAAAGCACAGACCTGACAAATTAATCCTTATCCGCCGTACCGTCTGGCGCCTTCTGACAGACCTCCACTCACTCAATCGTCATTCGTTGATCGGTAATAATTGTTTTTGTTTAAAAATATTCCACTTTTTTGAACATCAGACCCTAAGGGTTTAGAAAAACCCTTAGGGTCTTTTCATCCCAATACACTGATTAATTAAACAATTATATTTCCAATTTTATTTTTTCTTAAAAATAATTTCGTAAGTATAAGGTATACTATTTTTTATTCTAAAACGAATCTCCTCATCGATCCACTGATTCGAAAAAGGAACGATCTTGACGAATTGCAGGGATTTGTTAACAGAACGTCCGTATTTATATGAATATGGGAACTCATTTTTTTCATCAATCTGGTTTTCCGGTAAAAGCGGGTTGGGTACCGAGATATAAAATTTACTGTTTTCGTTTTTATCAGATCCAAAAAGGCTGTTCATAACAAGATAACGATAAAGTTCAATAGCTAACGATTGAGCAGGATCAATAAGTAAAATATCTTCCGGGATGATCTTGCCGTATTTATTATCCAGATTTTTAAGATACATGAAATGATCGCGTATCTCTTTATTGAAAAACGGATAATGCGTACAGCCAAGAATAACAGGATTTATGTTTCGTTCCGGATAATTCTGTAAAATTTTAATTACCAGATGGGTAACACAAAATTTTATATAATTGTTAACTGAATTTAATTGAACCTCAATGATATTTCCATCAGAGTCTTCACTGACTAAAAGATTTCTCCCTGTCTCAAAATTATATTCCTTCCAAAGTGAAAGGTCAATGGGATATTGCGGGTTATTTAATCCCGGACCGTGATATAGCTCATGATCCCTAACTTTTGCTGCAGCAGGTTCAATGTAATTTATGTCTCCGTCAATAGCTCCTGCCAATCCAATGCCGGCTTGTTGCACCACCTTGATTTTTTCATGCTGAAATTCATTTTTAAAATGTTTCTGTATTGCTTTTGGATAACCGTTCGAAGCACAAGTACCTTCAGTTGCCAAAACCCCAATTACTTGATCCTTACTGCCAACTGAATTCAATAGAGCTACAGCACTTTTTGATCCGGCATCTATAATACCTATTACGGTTATATCCAAACCCCATTCTTTAACAGCTTCCTGAACAATCTCAAGACCAAATGCAGTGGCTGTATTACAAGCAATCACAATAGCTTTTACCGGGTCTTTATCTGTTTTTGCAATAGAATCACCGGGTAATTCGTAGTATTTTCGGCCTAATAAAAACCGGACATCCTTAATGACGAGTTCTTTTAAAAAATCCGTGTTCCCCTCAGCATCATATTTCCCGTATGGCATGTTTGCCTCGTCGGCTAAATAAATAAATCGTTCTGAAAAAAAATCTGCAATTCCATCCGCATCATCTTTATGCGATTGGTTATTGAATTTATCGAGTTCTAAAATGGAATTCAACACTGTCAACCCACCTGTTCCGGAATCAAAAATCCCTATTGGGAGAGAATTTCTTGTGCCAGGATAATGCTCTGTATCAATATAAAAGGGGCTACTTTTTCCCTTCTTAATTTCTGAAATAATTTGAAATTTTTCTGCTCTTTGCTCAGAGACTTTATTACAGCTTATAACACAAAAAAAAGTGAATAGTAATAATAATTTGGGAAGCTTAAAATAGATTTTCATGTGTTTATAATTTTATCCACGAATTACGCTAATTACACTAATGAAAATTTAATCATTCCCCTAGGTGTTAATTAGCCTTATCATAGATGTTTCATATTGTTACCTGTGTTTTATAATTTAACATATAATTAGGATTTACTGAAATTTTAAATTGAAGGGCTACCCGCCTACCGATAGTTATCGGGACAGTCGGGCAGGAAGTCCAATATTATGTTTGATTTTTATCCTCCGCCCTAAAGGACGGAGTTAGTCATCCTTTGAATTATCATCCTCTTCTTCCTCCCAATCGTATTCTATTCTTTGCGGACCATGCTTCCGGTAATAAAAGGATAAAATCAATCCAGCAATTGCCCCTAACATATGTGACTCCCATGAAATTCCTTTTTTAATCGGAAAGATACCCCATACCAAACTTCCATAAAGGAAAACAACCAATAACGAAATGGCGAGCAATCGTATTTCACGGAGAATGACTCCACTAATAAACAGAAAAGATGCAAAACCATAAACCAAACCACTGGCACCAATATGATAAGCCGCCCTCCCTCCAAACCAAACCCATATACCAACCATAATATACGTCAGGAAGAAAACCCGGTAGGCAACCGGCCGGTAAAAATAAAAGATAGCAACTCCCAATACCAACAATGGTACAGAATTATCCATGAGATGCTTGAAGTTAGCATGCACTAACGGAGATAAAAGAATTCCCTTTAGCCCTTTCAGTTTTAACGGATATATACCCCATGTCGTAAAATCGAGCTCAAGCGTAACCTCCACCAGTTTTATCATCCAAATAATCAGCAGAAAGAAAAGGGGAAACACCAGACTATGGATGAACTTCCTTTTCTCGTATTCTATTGGTGCTTCTTCCATAGTTTTATTCACAGTGAATGATTCTGATTTCATCAAAAATAATGAAAAAAATTCAAAAATTTTTATTGTTGTAAATGACTGTTTTAAAAAACATTACAGTAATTCAGGAAAAAATAATGAAAAAAATTAGTACTATGTATTGCATAT
>DAOVQI010000360.1 GCA_030628785.1 Bacteroidota bacterium | reverse complement strand
GGAATGTTGGAACGTTGGAACTTAGAGAGCAAAGCGAATAATATTGTGCCATAGGCACTCCTTCGGAGGAATGTTGATCCAGTATTCCATTATTCCATTATTCCAGTATTCCAGTATTCCAGTATTCCAGTATTCCATTATTCCATCATTCCAGTATATTGCAAAAGGAAAATTTTAATTATATTCAAAACTTCGAATTTTCAAAAAATTCTCTATTAGTCCTAATTATTAATGATAAAAAAGCTCTATTCTTCCTATATTAAAAAAAGGTGGATTTATATTTTCCTGTTTGGTCTTTGTATAGGAGTTATTTTATTTATCCTTGGTAACAAAGCTATTAAAATAACCTCTACCGATGTTTTCTGTGAATCATGCCATGTACATACTCATGCCGAATCTTCCTGGAAATTATCCACTCATTTTGATAACCAAAGCGGTATTTTTGTCCATTGCATCGAATGTCACCTACCACCGGGAGGGTTACCGTATCTCCGTGAAAAAGCCAAATTAGGAGTCAAAGACATTTATGGAAAATTTTTTAAGGATATTTCAGCTATTAACTGGGAAGAAAAGTCCAAACTGGAACATGCTGTAAAATTCACGTATAAAGAGTCGTGCCTTCGTTGTCATCAGAATCTGTTCCCTCTTACGCTTTCAAAGGAAGGAGATGAGGCTCATTTATATTATAGCCAGATCCCGGATAAATTACGATGTATCAATTGCCATTTATATGTGGGTCACTTTTCAGAGGATGCTGTTCTTGCTAAAAACATAGCATTTGGTAAGAAGATTGAGGAAAAAGAAATATATACCCAACCGGCTGAAGTCACAACATTTGAAAATTTTACCGAATATATTCCCCGCACAAGTGTAAAATTTGCAATGGTAACTATACCTGGAGGCACATTTTTTATTGGAAGTCCGGAAACAGAATCCTTCCGGAGAGAAGATGAGTGTCCACAACGGGAGGTAAAAATAAGTCCGTTTTTCATGAGTAAAATTGAAGTTGCCTGGGATGAATACCTGGCTTATTACAATCAGACTGCTGCTGAAGGCAGGACAACTGATTATGTGGTAACCATGAAGGATGAATTAGACGTTGATGCCATTTCCGGCCCAACTCCACCATATGGATCACCAGATCAGGGTTGGGGTACAGGAAAACTGCCTGCAATAACCATGACATTTTATGCTGCCAAGGCCTATTGTAAATGGTTATCCGAGGTTACAGGGAAAAAATATCGTCTGCCTACAGAAGCTGAATGGGAATATGCATGCCGTGGAGGAACAACCAATCCGAATTTTTTTAATGAAAATCCGAAAAAATTCAAGCAAAAGGGATTGCTCAGAAAAATATTTTCAGTTGACAGCCTGAAGGTAAATCAATTTGTGAATTATAGCGGAAATTCTGAGGGAAAGACCATTGAACCATCATCTTCTAAACCAAATCCATTCGGGTTGATTAATATACTGGGAAATGTCAGTGAATTCTGTTCAGATTGGTATTCGACAGATACTTATGCAGGTTACCCGGAGGGTTTGGTCATAGATCCTACGGGACCGGCAGAGGGTATCGAACATGTCATCAGAGGCGGATCATACAGGAGCCCGGCGGTAGAGATCCGTTCTGCATCCAGGGACCATACCCGGACAGAAGCATGGTTACTCAGCGACCCACAGATGCCAAAAAGCATATGGTGGTATTCTGACTGTAGCCATGTGGGATTTCGTGTCGTTTGTGAGTTTGAGAAAAAAGTGATAGAAAATATCGAAAGCAGTAAATGAAAATTATTAACTTTGAAAAAATAAATGCATGGAGCGAGGAGCATGGGGCATATTATAACAATTAATTATTTTATACTAATTTACACTTTGCTCCGTGCCCCATGCACCTTGCAGCTTTTTTGATATCCTTACATTATAAATAAACTCTAATTATACAAACTAAAAATCATGGAAGAACAAAAAGAAAAATTTTCGAGGAGGAAATTCCTGGGTAACGCTGCAGCTATTGGTGCCATTGGAGCTTTAGGCGTAAATGGACTGATTACTGCTTGTAGTGACAATAAGAAAACACGTGTAACCCTGCCGACGCCACTGGATTCAGCACCTGATGGCCCGGTCTTAAAAGCCGGACTGATTGGCTGCGGAGGGAGGGGTAGAGGAGCAGCAGTAGAAGACTTTCTAAATGCAGGACCCAACCTTGAAATAACAGCATTGGGCGACCTTTTCCAGGATAAGATTGACAAAACAAGGGAAAAAATGAAAAAGGAGAAAAACGTGGAAGTGCCGGATGAAAACTGTTTTCTCGGTTTTGACGCTTTCGAGAAAGTGATTGATTCAGGAGTTGACGTTGTTTTACTGGCTACTCCACCCGTTTTTCGACCTCAGCACTTCGAAGCAGCTATTAAAGCAAAAAAACATGTATTCATGGAAAAACCTGTTGCCGTCGACCCGGTAGGCATAAGGTCAATCATGGCAACCGGGAAAAAAGCAGAATCTTTCGGTCTTTGTGTCGTTGCCGGAACCCAACGACGACATCAACGGCATTACCTTAAAACATATGAGAAGGTACTGAACGGGGAAATCGGGGAAATCGTTGCTGCTAATTGTTACTGGAATGGAGGAAAGTTGTGGCACGTAAACAGGAAAGAGGGTTGGACTGACATGGAATGGATGATCAGGAACTGGGTAAACTGGTTATGGTTATCTGGAGATCATATCGTAGAACAACATGTACATAATATTGATGTGATTAACTGGTTTACAGGGAAACACCCTGTAAAGGCCGTTGGATTTGGCAGCAGGCAAAGAAGGATCACAGGTGATCAGTATGATAATTTCAGCATTGATTTTATTTACGATAACGAGATTCACATGCACAGCATGTGCCGCCAGATCAACGATTGTGCAAGCAGTGTATCGGAATACATCAGAGGAACAGATGGATATTTAACTTCAAATAATCGAAACTCCAAAATTTTCAATCCAGACGGAACTTTGAAGTTTGAATATCCCTATCCGGAGAATGAAGAAGGTGAAGAAACAAATAAAGTAAAGATAAGTGCTTATCTACAGGAGCATATTGACCTGGTAACTGCTATCCGTACCAATCAACCCATAAACGAAGCAGAAAACGTAGCTGTTTCTACCATGACAGCTATTATGGGCAGAATCTCTGCTTACAGCGGTAAAGAAGTCACCTGGGAAGAAATGATGAATTCCGATTTGAGTTTAGGCCCGAAACAGTACACTTTAGGTCCGATGGATCTGACACCGGATATACCTATACCCGGTTCAGCGCCAAAAGAATCATAGTTATATGTATCGGAATTTCAAAAACATAATCTGATATACAATGAGTTATGCCTCTTTCTAATTGCCTTGTAATTTTTTAGGCTAAGGCTTAGGCTAAGGCTAAGGTTTTTTCTTTATCAGATATAAAGTTTAATCATATTTTACCTTATTATTTAATCTCAAGGTATTCTTCATCTGTTATTT
>DAOVQI010000406.1 GCA_030628785.1 Bacteroidota bacterium | reverse complement strand
TTTCCTTAGCCTTAGCCTCAGCACGCTGTCGCTGAAGCTTTAGCGTAGGCGCCCTTAGCCTTTTATAAGATAAGTTTTATTATATACACATAACTTATTGTAAATCAATAAACAATTTTGAACTTAGCCCCGATGGCTATCGGGGCGATCTCATGATCCGCCAGCTGGCGGATAGTAAATTCCGATACATTAAAATAATGTTAGTCCCGACAGTGTTCTGCCGAAGGCATTCCTGCGGAACAAACCCTGGCGGGGTTGGATATGCAAGTTAGGTAATTAGCGAACAAGTAGAATTTTTTTTCAGGATTTGCCGATAGGATTAGAAAATACTATCTTCGATTCAAATCAAAAACGAAAATGACATGAATAAAAATTCGTCTGTTTCCAGTAAGTTTTCCCGCCGTAGTTTTATGTTAAGAACCGGATACACTGTTTTGGGTACGTTCTTTATTCATCCTTTTATAAGGGCATTAGGCTTGCCTGATTTTACTAATATCCGGCAAAATGGTCCGGCATCAAAGTACACACCATCCTTAAAGGTTGCATTTGTCAGGAGGGAGGAAGAATATGGAATGTGGTGGCCGGGTCAGGTTTATGATGGTAAAACAGCATTGGCAAATTATACGGAGCAAATCCTGGAAACCGGCAGGGAGCTTGGTATAAAGATCGACCTTCAATCGAAACCCATTTATTCAATTGAGGAAGCAGAACAATGGATTAAAAAAGCTAAAATCGAAAAGCCTGATGGTCTTTTAATCGTTTTGCTTGACCGGCAACAACATGCATGGCCTACTGCAAATATGGCAATCGACAGTAAAATACCAACAGTTGTATTTTCACCTTTGGGTTCTTCATTTACCACAAATACTTCGAATCCTTCCAGGAAGGATGGTGTATTCATTTGTTCAACAGATGATTTCTCACAGCCCGCTTTAGGAATGAAAATGATAAAGGCAGGAGCCAGGTTGAGAGAAACCCGGTATCTCGTAATTAAAGGAAGTGAACGAAAGGATGCAGAAATTCAAAAATTGGGTATGAAATTACGTTATCTCCCCGCACAGGAATTTATTGATGAATATAATCGTATTCCGGTAAATAATGAAGTTAAGGAACTTGCGTCACAGATCATAAAGAATGCTACAGGTATTGATGGACCTTCAACTCAGGATATATATAATGGAATTAAAAGTTATATTGTTGCCCGCAATTTACTGGAGAGGGAACGGTGTGATGCCATAACGATGGATTGCCTGGGAGCCCTTGCCTCAATAAATATCAGTCTGCCTTGTATTGCCTGGTCGAAGATGAATGATCAGGGTATACCCGCTGCATGCGAAGCGGATATTGGCGCTTGTGTAACACATGCTATTGTCCAGTATCTTTTCGACAGGCCCGGTTTTCAGGTAGATCCGGTGGCAGAAACAGCGAAAGAATGTTTGATTGGCTCACACTGCACTTGTGCAACCAAATTAAATGGTTTTTCAAACGGACAAGAGCCATACTCGATTGTACATCATCATGGAAACAGGGATGCTACAGCAAAACCCGTCTGGAAGATCGGACAAAGAATTACAGTAGCCGATACTTTGATCCCCCGCGAATATTTTGATCCTGCTTCAGAAAAGGTTAACCCAATAAAAATGCTGATCTCAGCAGGAGAAGTTGTGGATAATAAGTCTATCCCTCCCTCTGGTGGTTGTGTTGTTGCCCCAATGGTTAAACTTGATAATGTGGATAGCTATCTTGATTATCCCGGATTTCACCAGATTTTCTTTTATGGTGATTATAAAAGGGAGTTAAAATATTTCTGCCAGCTTTACGGTATCCAACCAGAGGTTATTTAGCCTCTATTATTCATAAACTATAGATTAAAAGATTATCAATAGCCCCGTCCTTTAGGGCGGGGAACAAAGTTAGCCTATTATCTCCTCCTCAAAATTCGGGGAATTTTATAAATTTAAAAATAAAATTCCCCGAATTTTGAGGAGGGGGAAGTTGATTTCTTTTCAAACCCAGCCTTAAAAGGCTGGGCTATTGATATATTAATGGAACGCAAACAAAGCACTGGAAATGCATATTTATCGTCATGAATAGTTGCTTAGACGAGCCTATCAGTGAATTAACGGATTTGTTCAGACCGTATATGAAAGGAGTTGGGTCTGTGATCGATATTGGAACAGGCACGTCCATACCGATCCATATATTTGCCGATTCTTTCCCCGCCATAAAATTTTATACAACTGACATTGAGGATCAAAGACAAAGAAAAAAACTGCCATTTATTTTATATGATGGTATAACCTTGCCTTTCGGAAATCAGAAATTTGATGTTTCCGTGCTAAATGAAACCCTGCATCATTGTGAAAATCCTGAAACCGTTCTGAGAGAAGCGCACCGGGTGGCAAAAGCCGTTTTCGTGGTGGAACATTTTCCCGATCCCGGGGTAAGTACGGAGGAATTAGTTAAGGGAGAATTTTCGACTCTTGAGGTCCTCGATCTTGAATGTTCTGTTTATAATCCTTTTGATGAAGATTCTCTGTTATCGTTATACAGAAAATTGGGACTTGAGATTAAAGCTAAGTTTGAGATTCCCTATTTCGGTAACCGAAAAATAAAGAAGTATTTCTTTAAGTTGGTTGGAAGAATGGAAGAAGAGTGAGTTAGTAAGAATTTTGGATTTAGGATCGTGAACGTTTTGCGCAGCAAAACCTCATGAGTGGCATGTGGGTTAGATTGCGGGAACGAGTAATTTTTATTTTTAACCTGTAGACATATATTAGGACAAGACAATGGAATATTGTGCCTTAGGCACTCCTTC
>DAOVQI010000172.1 GCA_030628785.1 Bacteroidota bacterium | reverse complement strand
CCCTCAGCCTTAGCCTTAGCCTCAGCCTTGTGCTACAATCAAACAAATTTAACACACCTCTCTCAATAATATATATTTTTTAATAAATTCGCGAAGCTATGTTCTTTAACCATTGAGCAAGCCTAACGCTCTTTTTATCAATTCTTTCCCATTAGAATATTCACTCTTTGTAATGTATTCTTCATCCAACGCAGTGATTAACTGGTCAATAAGCTCATGCAATGAACCTCTGCTATGACGACAAAATTGTATGTTTTCCTGAAAGTGATAACGACCGAATCCTTCTGCAATATTTTCTGTAGTAGAACGGGATGATCTTCTCATACCATCTGTTAAGGCATATTTTTCTTCAGGTGGAAATTTTTTTATTAATTCCATAACGTATCTTCTTACATTTCTGCAAGCTTTCCAGCAATGCAGTTCTTCAAAGCTTATAATCTTATTTTTCTTCATTTTTTTTTAAACATATAACATTTAACATATAACATATAACATTCTACCTGTCAACACACTAATTAGTGTCAAAATCATTCAATCCTCATATTCCATCGTAATTTTTGTCCCAAAGGTTTTATCCTCCAGTTTGGTTGCTTCGGTAATAACACTTTTTTCACCGCCATGCTCAATAAATTGCAGACATGCCTTTATTTTAGGCGCCATGCTCCCTTTGGTAAACATACCTTGTTTAAGGTATTTCAGGGTATCTTTATAGTTTAGAAATTCTTTGATTTCCTGATTTGGTTTTTTGTAATTTATATACACGTATGAAACATCGGTAAGGATATATAATTCATCGGCATGGATGTTGATAGCAAGCAGAGCGGATGCCAGGTCTTTATCAATTACTGCTTCAACAGGTGATATATTAAAATCTTCATCCATACAAACCGGTACTCCTCCTCCACCCGCAGCAATCACTATGTTACCGTCACGGGCAAGTTTTTCAATGATGTTTGCATTTTTAATCAATACAGGTTTTGGTGAAGCAACTACCCTGCGATATCCACCTTGCTCTTTAACTTCTTCTTTAAAAATCCAGCTTTTGCTTTTGTGCAATAATTTTGCTTGCTCCTTTGAATAAACTCTGCCAATACGCTTTTGAGGATCTTTAAAAGCAGGGTCATTTTTATCTACTACAACCTGTGTAACCAGGGTTACAACATTCTTTTTTATATTAAACTTATTCAGTATGTTCAGGAACACTCGTTCGATCATATATCCTATTCCTCCCTGAGAATCTGCCACACAAATATCAACAGGCATTTGTGCTATTCCATACAGTTCTTCACCGGCATCATTTCTCATTAATATGTTTCCAACCTGAGGTCCGTTTCCATGAGTAATAACCAAATCATAATCCTCTTTTAGCAGAAAAATCAAGTTTTCCAGGGTTTTAGTAGTATTATCTTCCTGCTCATCAATAGTACCAACCTGATTTCCACGCAATAATGCATTCCCCCCTAAAGCTACAACAGCTAATTTATTCATAGTCAATTTTTTGTCTGAAATTTATTCCGGTCTACAAAACTATAAATTTTTTGTTTATTATTACCGATACTCTGGCAGGTCTTTCTCCAGCCAAATATAATTCGGCTCTACATTAAATGGTTTTTGGTTTACTCGCTCCCACTGTCCATCGCTCTCACCTGCTCGTGAGGTTTGGGTTATTCACTTCGTTCATGAGATCACTTCGTTAAGTTCGCCAAACGTTCATAGTTCATCTTTCCCCACGCCCCAAGCTCCATACCTGCTGCCTAATTTCCCTGCTTCCTGCTAATTCAAAATCCGAAATTCCCAATCCACAATTTTCAATATCTCCCCATCTCCCCGTCTCCTTTTCTCCCAGTCTCCCAGTCTCAAAATCTCCTCTTCTTCCCCTCTCTGTGCTACGCCCTTTGCTTTCTGATTTTCAAAAATAATTCACCCATAAAGACCTACTTTTAAATATATTTCATATTTTTATAGGCTTATAAATAAAAACCATTCCTATTATTGTGAGAATCAGTGCGTTTTTTTTAATAGGTACACTAATCGTACTCCTTCTGCCATCATGTAAAAAACCTTCTTTAAAAAAAATCGAAGAAGGGGAAATTCAATATTCCATTACATACCTGGAAAGTAAAATCAGTAGTATCTCCACCAACCTGCTTCCCAAAAAAATGACCTTAAAATTTAAGGGGAATAAAGCACATACTGAAATTGACGGGTTCTTTGGGTTTTTCAACATCAGTAATATAACCGATTATTCCAAATCAGTTAACTGGACTTTCCTGAAGGTTTATGGTCATAAGTATCTGTATGCAGGAAAACGGGAAGAAATTGCTCCTGGTTTCGGGGGAATGGCAGATATCGAAATAGAATATACGGATAGCACCTTAGATATTTGTGGGTATGAATGCAAACAGGCCATTATTCATTTGCCAAACTCGAATGAAGGGCCATTGAAAGTGTTTTACACAAAAGAACTGGGACTTAAACACCTTAATTCCTCAAATCCATATGGAGAAATAAACGGTGTAATGCTTGAATTTTATCTTACCCTAAGCACATTAAAAATGAAATTGGTAGCTGAAAGTGTTGTTGAAAAACAAATTCCTGATAAATTTTTCAGGCGGCAAGGCGATTTTGGGCGAATCACAAAAGAGCAGATGGAAAAACTACTCGATAGATTAATGGAAGAATAATCTTACACCTTACCTCCCGGTTTATCACTTTTAAAATACAGGGCTAATCTTCAATACCCTACTAAAAAGGATGGTAGCAAACAATCCAATACGTTTTTATTCAAATAATTAAATATGCGACCTAAACGCCTATACCTATTAATTAATTTGCGAAGCTATGTTCTTTCTCTTAACATCCTTTTCCCTCCCTTAACCTTAACCTCAACCTTAACCTTAACCTTAACCTCAACCTTAACCTCAACCTTAACCTTAACCTCAACCTCAACCTTAGCCTTAACCTCACCTTCGTAACACAAACTTTAAAATTGAGCAGTTTCCTCTCTGTTTTGATTTTCTTTTAATTCACACTGTGAAATAATCCCTATCTTTAGGGTTTAAATCGTCGTTTTTTTCGCCCAGTAAAATTTTACATATGTTGTATTAATAATGGAAAAGAAAAACACCCAAAATAAAAAAGCAAAGAAAAAAACCAGGGGGATATTCAAACCGTTAAAATTCTTCACCGACGACCGGTTTAAATTGGTTCTGGGATTATTTTTTATTGTTTTTGCCCTTTTTCTGACCCTTGCTTTTATTTCTTATTTTTTCACATGGAAAATCGATCAAAGCTTCGAATGGTCCGGCATATTCTCTTCATCCGACATAAAAGTTGAAAACTGGTCAGGAAAAACCGGGGCTTATTTTGCTTTTCTTTTTTTGAATAAATGGTTTGGAATTGTATCATTTTTATTCCCTTTCCTGCTTATCATTATTGGATTCAGATTGTTAAATCTAAAACTTCTTCCTGTTTGGAAAACAATAAAAGTTACGATTTTTAGTGTCATACTTATTTCTGTTTGTCTTGGATTTCTTTTCGGTGACACCGGCGGATATCTCGGCAGTGGTTTAGGAGGCAGCCATGGCTTTTTATTGAGTGAATGGCTGAATGCTTTCATAGGAAAAACAGGTACCGGTTTCTTACTTTTAGTGGCCGTTATAGCTTTCGTGCTCTTTTCTTTTAGGAAATCGCTGGATTGGATTAGAAAACCAACGCCTGCAAAAGAAGATGAAATAAACTGGGATCCTTTCCACACAGAAAAAGATAAGCCGGTATCCATAATAAATCTTGAGGAAGACGACGAATCGGATGAAGACCTAATGTTCGAAACAAAAGAAATAAAAAAAGAAAAAGAAGAAAGTGAAGATGTTGAACTCACTATCGAACAACAGACAGGCAATGACATTCTCACCAATGGAGAACTAAAGGAGAAACTCCTTGAGGATTATGACCCGACCCTTGATCTTTCTTCCTTTAAATTTCCACCTGTTAGTTTATTGGACGATCATTCCGCCGAAAATTCTATTGTCAGCAAGGAAGAATTAATCAGCAATAAGAACAGAATTGTTGAAACACTGGGTAACTACAAAATTCAGATCGATAAAATAAAGGCGACTATTGGTCCTACGGTTACATTATATGAAATTGTTCCGGCACCCGGTATCAGAATTTCGAAAATAAAAAATCTTGAAGATGATATAGCTTTAAGCTTATCGGCATTGGGAATCAGAATAATTGCTCCGATACCTGGAAGAGGGACCATTGGAATTGAAGTTCCCAACCGTAAGCCTGAGATCGTTTCGATGAAATCGATGATAACATCGAAAAAATTCCAGGAATCGGATTACGAGCTGGCAATTGCCATCGGTAAGACGATCTCGAATGAGACTTATGTATTAGACCTGACAAGAATGCCACATTTATTGATAGCCGGGGCTACAGGCCAGGGGAAATCAGTTGGATTGAATGTTCTGATCACTTCATTACTATATAAAAAACACCCTTCCGAAATAAAATTTATTCTCATTGACCCCAAAAAAGTTGAACTCACGCTCTATTCTAAATTAGAAAGACACTACCTGGCAAAAATACCTGGAATTGAGGACGCTATCATTACCGATATTCAGGATATCACTAATACACTGAATTCCTTGTCGATTGAGATGGACCAGCGTTACGACCTCCTCAAAATGGGCCACGTCAGGAATATAAAGGAGTATAATGAAATATTCAAGAACCGGAAATTGAATCCTGAAAAAGGCCACCGTTTTCTGCCCTATATTATTATGATTATTGATGAATTTGCAGATCTGATCGTAACAGCGGGAAAGGGAGTTGAGAATCCACTTGCCAGGCTTGCCCAGCTTGCCAGAGCCGTTGGAATTCATCTTGTCATTGCCACGCAACGACCTTCTATAAATATCATAACCGGTACAATTAAAGCCAACTTCCCCGTACGAATCGCCTACAGGGTAATTTCAATGATGGATTCCAGAACCATCCTTGACAGCCCCGGAGCAAATCAATTGGTTGGACGGGGAGATATGCTCATTTCTCCGGGCAGCGATCTGATAAGAGTGCAGTGTGCCTTTGTAAGTACAACTGAAATTGAAAAAATAACAGAATTTATCGGTTCACAGCGTGGCTATCCATCTGCCTTTATGCTACCCGAATATTCTGATGAAACCGGAGGTGACATGGGTGATATTGACCTTCAAAAACGGGACCCCTTTTTCGAAGAAGCCGCCCATATTGTTGTGCTTCACCAGCAAGGATCTACGTCCCTTATCCAGCGAAAATTATCAATCGGTTATAACAGAGCGGGCAGGATTATTGATCAATTGGAAGCGGCTGGCATCGTCGGCCCATTTGAAGGAAGCAAGGCCCGGCATGTTCTTATTCCTGATGAGTATTCTTTGGAACAATATTTGAGTAAGATTGACAGGGAAGAAACTCCATTGTAAAACCCAATAGTAAGTAACTTGAAATTCAAATTCTGTAATCATAGCAGAGGTTCATTGCATGAGCTTATTGACCAGTTAATCACTGCGTCTGATGAAGAATAAGTTACAAAGAGTTAATATTCTTATGGGAAAGAATTGATAAAAAGAGCGTTAGGCTTGCTCAATGGTTACATTAATTATTTAATAAAAGCTAAATCAGATAATAAGGCTGATGGTAATATGTTTCATGAAGATATAATAGCTTATACCATATAACCTATAACGTATAACCTATAACAAATAATTCCAAAAGCATTACCAGAAGATGAGAACAATCTGTATTACAATATTAATCTTAATCCTTATGACAGATTCCTTTGCCCAGCAAGATGTAAAAGCAAAGGCTATTATACATGATTTTTCCACCAGGGCAAAGGAATATAAGACAATCCAAACTGATTTTGTCTTTTCAATGATTGATACACGGGAAAACACTCATGAAAATTATGAGGGGACAATCTCTGTTAAAGAAGAGAAATTCAGGATTAACATGCTTGATACAGAAACTTATTTTAATGGTAAAACCATCTGGAATTTTCTTGTTGATGTACAAGAGGTAAATATCACAGAACCCGACGAAGAGGATGAGTTTTTTCTTGCTGCACCCTATAAAATCTTTTCTCCCGATGAAAATGAATTTAAATTTAAATTCATCGGTGAAACTCATATTGATAATGTTCCTGTGTATGAAATAGATCTTTTCCCCAGAAACCTTGACCAGGAATATGCCAGGATCAGGCTACAGATCAATAAGACAAACATGACGCTCTGTTCCGTGAAATATTTTCGTAAAGATGGGATCCATTATAATATCAAATTATCCAATTTGAAAACGAACCTTAATCTGCCCGATTCATATTTCTCCTTTAACGTTGAGGATCACCCCGATGTTGAAGTTATTGATTTAAGATAATATTGATGAATCGTAACTAATCAGTTAAGTTGTCCTTGCAAGCAGAAGACATTATTACGATTCTTTTTTATTATTATACTTTTTGACTAGCTACGTCATTCTAAAAATTATCTGTTGGATCATTGCGCCGAAAGCAACAATTTACCTTTGATATACTTTGGTAGTTTCGGCGCTGTTGTAAACTTCCAACATTTTCTGGCAAGGTTCCATTCACAATATAATTAATAGTATCGGAATTTACTCTCCGCCTCCCGAAAGCTTTCGGGATGGCGGATCATGAGATCGCCCCGCCCAGTCGGGGCTAAGTTCAAAAATTTCCCTTATCATATGGGTGATTCCGTAGAGATTATAAAAATCCAAAGTTTAAAATCCCAAGTTCAAAATAAATTCTGCCATGGGCATCCCTTTGG
>DAOVQI010000405.1 GCA_030628785.1 Bacteroidota bacterium | reverse complement strand
ATAGTAGCCTGTTCGTCTTTGGTACATCTCTTAAAATACGTGGTAAATGCTTGTAGTTCGATCATAATTCTTTATTTTTATTACCATAAAGATAATATAATTCAGTTAATATTTAGAACATAGCCATAATAAATTATGTAATCTACATAAGCATTTGCGTATCAAAGGCTAAGGCTGAGGCTGAGGCTGAGGCTAAGGTTTTTTCGTTATTTGGTAAAACTTTTAATTGTATTTCACCTTGAATATTTAGTCTCCAAGTATTCTTCACCTATTAATTTTACTTAACCTTCTGATTTTTAATAAACTTAATCATATTATTGGATTCTTACCTTAATTTGAATGCTTTTTACAATACTGACATTTGAGTAAAATCTTTATATGCCATAATTTATGTATGTAGTTGTTTATTCTTAAACCTTTTGCCTTTCCTTAGCCTTAGCCTCAGCCTTAGCCTTGTATCACAAACTTTTAAATTTAGAAGTTTCCTCTGAAACTAAATTTATGAAGTTTTGTTATTTTTAGAATGGTTTACTGACTCTAACATTTCCTTCACCAGCCTGGTCAGTGATACAAATTGACTAACACTTAATTCTTCGGGTCTTCTTAACATAAGTTCATGATCAAGCCTTAAATTTAATAAAATACTTCTTAATGAATTTCGTAAGATTTTTCTTCGTTGGTTAAATCCGGTTTTTACCAGCCTGAAAAAAAGAGTTTCATCACAATCAAGTGTTTCAATTTTATTGCGTGTAAGGCGAATAACAGCCGATTTAACTTTCGGAGGAGGATCGAATACTTTTTCATTAACCGTAAACAAATATTCAACATTGTAATATGCCTGCAATAAAACACTCAATATACCATATGTTTTTGATCCCGGACCTGTTTTAATTCTTTCGGCAACTTCCTTCTGAACCATGCCGACCACCTCAACCACTTTATCCCGGTTTTCCAGGATCTTAAAAAATATCTGTGATGAAATGTTATAAGGGAAATTACCAATAACTGCAATCGGACCCTTGAAAGATCCGGAAATATCCAATTTCAAGAAATCAGAGTGTAGGATACGGTGCTTCAGTTCGGGGAATGATTGAGAAAGTTGTTCAACCAGGGCACCATCGATCTCAACCAGGTATGTATCGTACTGGCTGTTTTTTACCAAATCCCTGGTAAGAATACCCCTTCCGGGACCGATCTCAACAACAGCATTAACATCTTTTGCATACAAAGAGGCAACAATTTTTGTTGCAATGTTTGTATCGGTTAAAAAGTGTTGCCCCAGACTTTTTTTTGATCGATAAGAAAACATAACAAGGTAAAGTTCGGAAAACGAATGACAATTTCAAATTGCAACCCCTCAATTAAGCTATTTCTATTACATTCATCATTTGAATCAAAAAATCGAATAGCATGAATTGCAGAAGTGATCTCATGTAAGTAATATTTCAGATTTTCTTTTTCCTAATATTCCAGTTTGATACCTCCCGGTATTTGGTATATATTTGTTGGATTAAGTGTTTATAAATTTTAGGCATTTTTAACTTTAGGCATTTATAATTTGATAATTAATGAGAATTAGCAGGGAAATACTACTGGAACTTGAAGATGGTACAATCCTGAAAGGAAAATCATTTGGAGCCGAAGTCTCCAGTGCCGGGGAGGTTGTTTTTAATACCGCTATGACAGGCTATCCTGAAAGCCTGACTGATCCGTCATATCAGGGACAGATACTTGTTTTAACGTATCCGTTAATCGGCAACTATGGTGCTCCGGGTGAAGAAATGGAAAACAACCTGTTAAAATTCTATGAATCCAGTTCCATTCATATATCAGGATTAATTGTTACTGACTACTCTTTTGATTACAGCCATTGGAACGCTGAAGACAGTCTTGGAAATTGGCTGAAAAAGAATAACATACCAGGTATTTACGGTGTCGATACGCGAGCTTTGACCAAACGGCTCAGAGAGAAGGGTACCATGTTGGGGAGGATTATCTGTAATAAACAGGATATTGAATTTTATGATCCGAACCGGGAAAACCTGGTAGCACAGGTGAGTACGAATAAGAAAGAAATCTATGGTAGCGGTTCAAACAAAGTGCTTTTGGTTGATTGTGGTGTTAAATTTAATATCATCCGTTATTTATTTAAAAGGGATGTTACTGTGATCAGGGTTCCCTGGAATTATGATTTCCTTAATGAAGATTATGATGGTTTGTTTATTTCGAACGGTCCCGGTGATCCAAAGCAATGCGATATTATAATCAAGAATATAAATCGGGCTTTTGAAAAAGAAAAACCCATTTTTGGAATCTGCCTTGGGAATCAACTTATGGCGCTGGCATCAGGGGCCGACACATATAAGTTAAAGTATGGCCACAGGAGTCATAACCAGCCAGTACTCAGGGTGGGAACCAATCGTGCATATATAACTTCGCAGAATCACGGTTTTGCCGTTGATAACAAAACCCTTTCAAATGACTGGGAACCTATGTTTATCAATATAAACGATCAAACCAATGAGGGGATGATCCATAAGTCAAAGCCTTTTTTCTCAACCCAGTTTCATCCGGAAGCTTCCGGTGGTCCTACCGATACGTCCTTCCTATTTGACGAATTTATTAAGAATATTAACGCGCATAAATCAAGGTAGGATCAGTTTCTGGTTTTCAGTTTTTTGTTTCAGGTTACGGGTTTACTCGCTCCCACGATCCTTCCCACTACCTGCTCGTGAAGTTTGGTTTCTACTTCGTTCCAACCAAACGTTCGGGTTACCGGTTGCTGGTTACTGGATGCTGGTTACTGGTTACTGGATGCT
>DAOVQI010000227.1 GCA_030628785.1 Bacteroidota bacterium | reverse complement strand
GTACGCTGAATCCTCTTGACGAAGCCCCGGATAGTGAAATGAAGTTTAAGGACTTTAAATGGCTGGAAAAATCAAGGCCAAAATCAAAGATCGGGATTTTCGAGTGGAAATAAGAAAGCCCTGCGATATCTCCGGGGCCTTTTCTTAATATTCATCTTCATGAAAAAAGAAATCATCCTTACTCGGATAATCGGGCCAGATGTCTTCAATGCTTTCGTAGATCTCGCCTTCATCTTCAATTTCCTGCAAATTTTCAATAACTTCCAAGGGAGCTCCCGACCGTATAGCAAAATCAATTAATTCATCTTTTGAGGCGGGCCAGGGAGCATCTTCCAACTTGGATGCCAATTCGAGTGTCCAGTACATTTTCTATCAATTTAATGAACAATTTACAGATATTCCACATCCAAAATTTTGCAAATATAGAAAATTAATTGAAAAAAAAACTGTACTGAGAAAAATATTTTTAACCTCTTGGTTTCCAGCGGATTTCCTCGGCATCAAGCTCCTTGGCGAAGTGTCTGGCAAGTACAAACAAGTAATCGGAAAGACGGTTCAGGTATTTATGAACCTTTTCAGCACCTTTAATATCAGCACCTATTTTAAGTGAATTTCGTTCCGCTCTACGGCAAACGTTTCTGGTTATATGACAATACGATACAATTGGATGTCCGCCAGGCAGGATAAAAGAATCCAGTGGAGTGAGATTTTGTTCCATCCGGTCTATTTCATCCTCCAGTTTCCTGATATCATTTTCATGCAACTCAGGAACAGTGGCCTCACAATTTTCACATTCGGTTACCAGAATGGAAACACATGTCATCAGCCTGTCCTGAATTGCGATCAAAACCTTCTTTGTTTCAATTCTTATCTCCTGGTCGCGAATTAATCCGATATATGAAATTAATTCGTCAACCGTTCCACATGCATCGATCCGGACATGAGATTTGGGGACCCTGGTTCCACCTATCAGTAAAGTTTCTCCCTTATCCCCCGTTTTGGTATATATTTTCATCGGAAAAAGAATAAAAAATTCCTTGAATTTGACTATCCCCAAGGCAAGCTTACGGAATATTTCGCCAAATTTATTCGAAATGAATATCGGAACCGGAATTTTATATTTTACCCCTCTTTATCTCCCCTAAAATCAGGGGAGAATATACGGAAATCCCGGGGCAAGCCCCGAGGAATTATTAGATTCAAGGAACACCTACACCTTAATTTTTTCAACCGTTTCATTCAAATAATCAGCCTCGATCTGACCATCCATCAGCCGAATGACTCTCCTTGCATGTTTTGCTATGAACTCCTCATGTGTAACAACAATAATCGTATTTCCACGATCGTGAATTTCATCCAGGAGATTCATAATATCAAGAGAGGTTTTTGAATCGAGGTTACCCGTAGGCTCATCAGCCAGGATTATGGACGGTTTATTAACCATGGCTCTTGCTATGGCTACACGTTGCCGTTCACCACCCGAAAGTTCATTGGGCTTGTGGGTTACCCTGTCACCTAAACCCACACTATCCAAAACATATTTCGCGCGGTCTTGTCTTTCACTCTTGGAAATGCCGGCGTAAACCAATGGCAGTATAACATTTTCAAGTGCTGAATACCTTGGCAGTAAATTAAAGGTTTGAAAAATAAATCCGATCTCTTTATTCCTGATTTCCGCCAAAAAGTTGTCGTCTAACTTACTGACATCCTTCCCATTCAGGATATACTGGCCACTGGTGGGAGTATCCAGGCATCCTATCAGATTCATCAGGGTGGACTTTCCTGAACCCGATGGCCCCATTATAGCCACATATTCATTTTTATTGATATCCATTGTAATGGACCGGAGAGCACGAACCACTACCGTACCAACATAATAATTCTTTACAATATTTTTTATTTTGATAATATTTTCCATGAGATCTTATCTTTTTTGAATTAAGTTTACGAAGATAAATGATTTAAATAATAAAACGAAAAGCGGTTAACTATATTTTCAAAACCGGATAATAAAGTCCTGCTTTCGCAATTCTTTCCTGAAAAATACCAGCCCAAGCCTGAAAAGATCAATCGTCACCGTTACTTCATGGTTCTGTTTGATTCTATTCCATGCATTTTCCATGCCTTTTGACAAATGAATGTCATCAAACACAAATATTGTGCCATTGTGTTTAAAAAGTAATGCTTCATTGAAATATTGCATCGTTGATTCTTCACGGTGATCTCCATCAAAAAATATTAAATCAACACCTGGCAGATCCTCGAGAAGAGAGGAAAAAGCCTTATCGAACCTGCCAATTTTCAGGTGTATGTTTTTTGCGTTCATTCTATTGAAGTTATCCACTGCAATCCGGGCTGATTCAGGACAACCTTCAATCGTATATACTTCCGAAGATGGGTTGGCATTGGCCAGATAAAGGGTACTGATACCAAGTGATGTTCCTAATTCAACAATTATGTTAGGATTAAAAAACCGGATAAGCCGGTATAAAAGCCTTCCGTATTTCCCAGGTATGGATGAATATCGTACTATGTCAACAATTTTTCTCTGCGGAGAGTGTAATCTTCTTGATCCTGACCCGAATTCAGAAAAAGTAATCGACTCCCCGGACCGAAGCAACTCTTTTCTTAATTCTTCAATCAGGTTGAATTCTTCAACATATTCCCTGTTCCTGAGAACACCGGTAATAAAATCGTAAACGAAAGGTGAATGAATGCCAAACCCATGTTTATGTCTGGCAAACAATTTGTAAAACAGATATTTAAAAGGGTATAGCAATTTCTAAACAAATTGTTGTACTGGAAAATTGGTATTATTTTGGTAAATGTAATATTTTTAACAATCGGTAATAAATATTATGGCTGTATTCTAATGTCAGAATTCCTTAAACAAGACATCAAATTCCTGCCCGGAGTCGGACCCAAAAGGGCTGATTTGCTGAACAAAGAACTAAGCATTTTTACCCTTGAAGACCTGTTGTATTATTTCCCTTATAAATACATCGACCGTACAAAATTCTACCGCATAAATGAAATACATGCCACCTTACCTTACATACAGATAAAAGGCAGGATACTGGGGTTCAAATCCATCGGGACGAGAAATAAAAAACGACTCGTTGCCGGTTTTACCGACGAAACAGGTGTTATTGAACTGGTTTGGTTCAAGGGAGTGAAATGGATACAGGAAAGTTTGGCTACCGGTAAGGAATATATTGTATTCGGGAAGCCCAGTCTATTCAATAATAAGATCAATCTTATTCATCCTGAAATTGAGGATGTAATAAAATATGAATCCACCATCAATGCTTCCCTCCAGGCTTTTTACAGTACAACAGAAAAGTTAAAGAACAGCTATATCAATTCCAGGGTTATCCAGAAATTGCAAAACAATCTCCTGCAGTCAATCAAGGGGAAAATTCATGAAAGTTTCCCGGAATATTTGCTGGAGCAGCTAAAATTTATTTCGCTTGAGGAAGCCTTATTGAATATTCATTTTCCGCAAAATATGGAACTGTTGAGAAAAGCGCAGGCAAGATTAAAATTCGAGGAATTGTTTTTTATTCAGCTAAATCTTTTGAAACAGAAGAATTTCAGAAAGGAAAAATTCAGGGGTAATATTTTTTCAAAGGTGGGAAAAAACTTTAATTCATTTTATCACAACAACTTACCTTTTGAATTAACAAATGCCCAAAAAAGGGTGTTAAAAGAAATACGAAAAGACCTCGGTTCCGGCAAACACATGAACCGTTTGCTGCAGGGTGATGTGGGAAGCGGGAAAACCCTTGTTGCTCTTATGAGCATTCTCATTGCCCTGGATAACGGCTACCAGGCATGCCTGATGGCGCCGACTGAAATCCTGGCAAACCAGCATTTAGAAGCCATAAAAAATTTTTTGAAAGGACTTGATATTCATATCGGTCTTCTAACGGGCTCAACAAAACAATCCGAAAGGAATTTTATTCATGAATCGTTACTTTCAGGGGAATTACAGATATTGATCGGCACACATGCCCTGATTGAAGAAACCGTAAAATTCAAGAATCTTGGGTTGGTCATTATCGATGAGCAGCACAAATTCGGGGTGGCACAACGGGCAAAATTGTGGAAGAAAAATGTTCGGCCGCCACATGTCCTGGTAATGACCGCAACCCCAATACCGCGGACCCTGGCCATGACTCTTTACGGCGATCTTGAAGTTTCGGTGATTGATGAACTTCCGCCTGGCAGGAAACCAATAAAAACCGTTCATTATTACGATTCAAAACGATTGCGGTTATTTGGTTTCATGCGGAAGCAAATTGAAGAGGGCCGGCAAATCTATATTGTGTACCCGCTGATAAAAGAATCGGAAAAAATGGACTATAAAGACCTTGAAGATGGATACGAAAGTATTGTCCGGTCCTTTCCTCCCCCTAAATATGCCGTTAGCATTGTACATGGCAAAATGAAACCGGAAGAGAAAGAGGTCTCCATGCAATATTTCATATCCGGAAGAACCCATATTATGGTGGCAACCACCGTTATCGAGGTAGGTGTGGATATTCCCAACGTAACGGTTATGGTAATTGAAAGTGCTGAACGGTTTGGCCTTTCACAGCTACATCAGCTCAGGGGTCGTGTGGGAAGGGGCGCTGACCAATCCTATTGTATTTTAATGTCATCGTATAAATTAACACATGAGGCAAAAAAGAGGCTGGAAATCATGGTAACCACCAACGATGGTTTTGAAATAGCAGAAGTCGACCTGAAGTTACGAGGCCCGGGCGATATTGAAGGAACCCAGCAAAGTGGTATTGCCTTCGACCTTAAAATAGCAAATCTTGCCAGGGATGGACAGATCCTCCAATATGCAAGAGATATTGCCGAACAGGTGCTTGAAAAAGATTCCCTCCTGACCAAACCGGAAAATTCTATTCTTGTTTTTCAACTGAAAAAACTATCAAAAAGAAGATTCGACTGGAGCGCTATAAGTTGAATTAGAAGACCCTAAGGGTTTCGTGCCATAGGCATTTGCCACAGGCATGGCTATACCACCTTCAGGAAAAACCCTTAGGGGCTTTCGTGATTGTAATCCATTTTCAAAAAGATAATAAATGTAAAAATACACTCAACGATTTGGAAATACAGAAATTAGTGGATAAATTCAGATGATATAAAGTTTACCTTTACAAGCTTAAAAGGTTAATTTAGCAAGCTTAACTTGTATATATAAATATACAAACATAAGTAAACGGTGAATTTATAAGTATTACGTTAGGCGAAATGCTTACATTGGAGGTAAAAAATTATGAAAATTACCATTGTTTACGATAATACTGCTTTCAGAAAAGACCTTCAAGCTGACTGGGGTTTTTCTGCTCTGGTAGAAACTAAAGAAAAAAAATACTTCTTGATACAGGAGCAAATGGGATCATTTTGCTTTCAAACATGCAAAAGTTGGGAATTATTCCTAAAGAAATTGGTGAAATCTTTATTTCCCATTCTCATTGGGATCATACTGGAGGTTTATCAGCTTTTCTTGATCAGAACAACGAAATTAAGGTTTGGGTTCCTCCTTCTTTTCGAGGAGTTAAAAATGTAAGGGAAGTTATTGAAGTAGAAACCCCAACAAAGCTCTATGAGGGAATTTATTCCACGGGCGAACTGGAAGGAATAGAGCAGTCGCTCTGTGTTGAAACAGAAAAAGGTATTGTAATTATAGCAGGATGCTCGCACCCAGAAATGGAGCATATTCTGCAAGTAGCTTCTCAATTTGGTAATGTTTATGGTATTATAGGAGGTTTGCATGGAACTAAGCCTGAATCCTTAAAGAACTTGAATTTAATTTGTTCGACCCATTGTACTCAATATAAGTCAGAGATAAAGTCTCTCTACCCAGAGAAATATAT
>DAOVQI010000112.1 GCA_030628785.1 Bacteroidota bacterium | reverse complement strand
TATTCCGGAACAATTCCAGGTAATGTTCCGAATCATTCAGAATTCCACCACTTTTTTCATAAAAATCTTTATCTAAATGAAAAATACCATCTTTTGATTTAATCCATGATCCATTCGGATAAGGATGATAGCTCACCAAATTTTTCCAGCGAACATAGTTCTGATGGCCATTTGATTCTAATAATCCCATATCCTGCAACCCAGGAAATGGTGCTATACGCGCCGCAATATTCTTGTTCCAGTCCACTAAAATAGGGGTACAGGTTAAGTCGGCAAGGAAGCAAGGAATATTATTCTCATGAGCAACTTTCGCCATACGTAAGGTCATGCTAAGCGTCTTAGCAGCAGCCTTTAAAGCTATCGCACCATATCCCATTTGTATCCGTTTTTCTACATCATGTGCTGTATGTGCGCTTTCGTCTGCGGTTATTCTTACACCCAAATCACCGACTTCTATGTCTGCTTCTTCAGGAAAAGGTTCTTCAATGACTGCAATTTGTTCAAACATGCCAACTTTTTTAGCATGATCCAAAAATCGTTGTAATGTTTCTTTCTTTTCGTAGCGACCGTTAGCATCAAAGTAATATGGTATTTTACTATTCTGTGTATATGGCGTCTCTCTGTCACCAATTAATTTATGAATGGCTTCTATTCTTGCCATATCTCCTTTTAACATTTCTTCCTGACTACCAGGTTGTCCAATTTTTATCTTCATGAAAAAGTATCCCTGATTGACAGCATCCTCTATTTCGCTTAATGGAACATTATAAGAAAATAAAGGGACATGAGCTACTTTTTTATGTCTGTATGACAAGGCTGATCGATATTCTTCAGGGATCATCTCATCAAAATTCTTAAAACCATTTTCTTGTGCGTAAAGCATCCAGGCTGCATTATCCAGTGCGACCAAAGAACTCAAAGTAAAGGTCATTCTGAGATTATTGTTTTCTGTAATTTTTTTGCCATACTCGTGAGTGCTTTCTAAAATGGCATCTTGGAGTTCTATTGGTGTTATAAACGAAGCGCCCTTGATTTGCTGCAACGCATGTTCGAGCGTGGTATGGAGCATCATGTTGCCAGCCGCTTCAGAATGTGCAAGAAAAACGTTCAAATCACTCCATGCTAAGCATTGAGTCATAAGTCCAACATGCTTTATTCCTGAGGCACTCTCTACTAGTCCGGCAGAAACCCAGAATTCTTTCTGATATATTCCTTTAAATCCGAAAGGACGGATAAGCGGTTCACGTTCAAAATTGGAATTAACTGATTGTACTGTAATTTTTTTTGAATTTTTATGATTTGTTGGCATTGCCTGGGAATATACTCCGGGAAAGCCAGCAATTCCCGCCAGGCCAGATGTTTTAATAAAATTCCTTCTTGAAACCATTATATTTTTGTTTTCTATTTATTATACCTCATCTGGCAACACATAAGGATGACGATATTGCCGAGTAAGATAAGTATTTGCATCATCATCATTGATGAATTTCTCGGCATTTCCGTTAAAAGTCAGCTTCCGTCCTGTTCTGTATGCAATATTCCCCATCAGCATCATTGCAGTCGACCTATGTCCCTCAAGAATATCTGCATTCAAATCCTGCCATCTCCGGCTCCTCATACAATCAAGAAAATTAACAAAATGCGGATCTATTTCGGCTTTATCAAACTCGTTAAGCTCGAAATCGCTCTGTTTCATACTCGGTCCTTTTTCATTCGTTTTGCCCAAGTACACTTCAAAACTGTTACTTCCCAAGTGCATCCATCCTTTCGACCCATAGAAAAAGCAACCTCCTTTTTCACCTTCTTCGTAATTCGTAAACAAACTTCTTACCTCCAGTTCCATAATTTTCCCATCCTCAAACTCAAAGGTTCCTATCTGAAGATTCGGAATTTCCTGATCTGAATCCCATACATAAAATCCACCACAACAGTGTATCTTTTTCGGATGTACACGCTTTCTCATTCCCCAGCGTACCTCATCCATAACATGAATACCATTATTTCCGAATTCGGAAGTGGCTGTATCCCAGTACCAGTGCCAATTATAATGGAACCTATTCTTGTTAAATGGCCTGTAGGGTGCCGGTCCCAGAAAGAGGTCCCAGTGTACTCCTTCAGGAATAGGACTATCTTTTAGCCTTCCTATATTCGCACGATGACCAAACACAACTCCGCGCCCCATATACACATCTCCGATTACACCGTCGTGAATTAATTGTATGGCCTTCTGGACAAGTCTTTTACTGCGGCTTTGCGTCCCTGTTTGGACTATTCGATTATATTTCCTTGCTGCCTGTACCATTTTTCTTCCTTCATCAATAGTATAAGAAATCGGTTTTTCCATATATACATCCTTTCCAGCCTGACATGCCCAGATAGTTTGTAGTGCGTGCCAGTGATCAGGTGTCGCAATGGAGACAGCATCTATTTCCTTATCATCAAGCAGATCACGAAAATCAACAACTGTCCTTGGTTTCTCACCACGGAGTTTTTCAATATCTGCAATCGCCTGAGGAAAGAGATTCTCATCAATGTCGCATATAGCCACAACTCTCGAATTCTTTATTTTTGTAAAATTAGCCGTATGCCCGCTACCTCCGTAATAATATCCCCCACGGCTCCTAATACCCACAACAGCTACATTAATTACATCACTCGGTTTATTCTTTGCAAATCCTTTGATATATGCAGGCGCTCCGACAGTCAGACCGGCAGAGGCTAGCATAGACTTCTTAATAAATCCACGTCTGTTTAAAGATTCCATAATTATACCTCCTTTTTATTATAATTAAACATTCTTTTATTAACCCGTTGTGCGATTGTCCGAAGAACTCCTTTGGAGAAATGGTAAAGTAATCGAATTCTGTTTTTTTTGTAGAGCCATCCCGAGGTATCGGTAGCTCTAAAAATGTTTAAACATCAATATTTTCTATACCGTTGTTTAAAAAAAGATTTGTTAGTTTCAAAAAAATGAAATTTTTACTCCCTTTTTTTGCAACTACATTAAGACTCTAACCAAACCATTTCCTTTCTCTATTCAAATCAGAGTTTAAGGTATTATAGACAATATTGGCATTATCGATTACCTGAAAATCAAACATCCCAACGCAGATAAAATCAGCTCCATTTTCAAAAGCGTATTTAAATCCGTCTTCCGGTTTGATAGCTCCGGCGGCCAATATTTTATACGCGATCCAGGGTATTTTACAGGTTTTGAAAAAAGCAGATGTATCCTCGGGCGCAACACACCAGATGTTGTCGTGTTGTTGATTGTGGTCCAAACTGCTACGTGCATTAACTATAAATTCGTTTCGGTTTTCCTTGGGATGTGCCGACCAGTATCGGTCATGATGAAGGGTTTTCATGAAAAAATCCGGTTCAATTCCATATTCAATACAACTCTGCGGAACTTTTATGGAATGAGCGGCAGTTCCGGCTATCAAACCTTGTGATTTGATGAATTCAATGGGTTTAGCCAGGAATTCCAACCGGTTATTATATACAATCTTATCGGCAATGTTTCCCATCACAAAAGCACCAATTGCCCCATTATCAATGGCGATCTGAATATTAGAAAGATCGTCATCTTTTGGATAGGTCTGAGCCAGCCATTGGATTTTACCGCCTCTTTTCCAATATTTTTGTAGTATCCGGATGGTTTGTTCATCGGTTCTCATAATCGTGGTATTGATGCCACAGGCTTCATACAACCAAAGTGTTTCAATCACTTTTTCATCAGTATGGTAGTTTTTAATCCAGGTTGAAACATAAATCAAATCACGCGCATGGGCAAAGCCAGCAACAAGGTTGCCTCCCGGAATCACCCGGCTGATCTCCACATTCTTAATTTTTCCCATTGGAACTTTTCCTTTAAGTTCACTTATATCCCAATCCTTTCTGGTCAAAACCGAAGCACTGGTTATGGCATCTGCCTTTTTCAATCCTTCTTCCTCAAAACTGAACCAGCCGATCTTTTTCGCCATTCCGAAAAATACACCACCAAAAACCGGCACAACCGCCAGGTTTTTAATCAGCTCTCTTCTGCTATTTACACCTGCTTCAAGAATTTCATGGTTATCGTTCTTCGGAAATTTCTTTTCCCTTCTTTTTTGAAAAAATATTTTAAACAACCGATCGAGACTCCACAGGTAATCTTTTCGGATCGAAGCGAAAACAATTAAAATGCCCGCTTCAATCATATCTTTATTAATAATGAAATAGTGTCCTTCTACAGGTGCATTGGAATAGACAAAAGATGGATTTGCCACATAATACATAAACAGTAAAAGAATTCCTGAAATGCTTGCCACCCGGGTAAACATGCCCAAAAACAAACCCATACCAATTAGTATCAGCCCCCAGACATTTAAAAAATCAGCGACTGCTAAAGCTGTCGGATTGGCAATAATCCAATGAAAAAATCCGGATAAAAGCCATTTGGATTCCATTAAATAAGAATAGGATGACCAGTTGGGTGAAGCGAGTTTGATAATACCTTCATATAAAAAATGCCAGCCCACCAAAATCCGTAAAACAGTTAAAATAGTTTGTGTAATATTCACTTGATTTTCTCTTTTCATTTTGTTTTCATTTTAAAGAACAAGTAATAATTAATTAATAAAAAAACCTCACTTATATTTACAAACCCGTTGTATGGTTTGCTATCCTGATATAACTGAATATTAGTGTTTTATTATTCTAATCCGTATGTCGTCATATAAATTGGAACTAAATCAGACATAAAGTTAAGAGATACTTTTTATACTTAAAAGTTATTGTTGATTATAATTTTTTCTATTAAATATTTCTTTCTTCGATTCTTCAATGTTAATTGTTTTGTTTGTTTTCTTCTTTTAAGGATTTCCTGGCTTCTTCCCAAATTTATTTTGCGCGGTTTAAATATGGTTTGAACAATAAACCAAGTTTTTCTGGAAAATCTTAAACTTTTTTCGGAAAAGTATATGTTGTGATTGACATAAAGAAATGTTTTTATGGACAAAAATTTATTTATCCAAATTAACAATTTTGTTAAAAATGTGATTGAAATTTACTCGTGTAATTTTTGCTTAATTAATTTATAATTACTTAAGTTTGTAACATGAGTTATCCAAAATATAGAAAGCCTGCTGGAAAGGTTATTTGTGAGATATGTGGAAAGCTCGTTTCTATGCGAGGTTATAGGGGTCATTTATGGCTGGGACATGGATTAAAGAATGGTTTAAATATGAGTAAAAACCAAGAAAATAACACGAGTAATGTTTCTGACACTCATATCACGGTTGATGAGTCTTTAGATAAAAAGGCACGAATAACATATACAGCCCGTTAGGGCTTGAAAGACCAATTTGGCTCTATACTCAGTTCCTTACCTGTTGCTCCCTGCCCCTTATCCAATGCTTAATGCGCCCTGCTCCATGCGCTCTGCGCTCTGCTCTTCACCCCATGCTCCCCGCTCTTTGCCCTCTGCTTTCACTTGTAACTCGCAACCCGTAACCAAGCACTCAATATCGAGTATCCGGTATCGATCCTTTATTTAATGTTCTTTTATTTTTCTTAACAAATCAATAGCTGAATGTAATTCGGGAACACCGGTTGCAACCAAGCTAAGTTTGTCCTTATTTTCTTTCATCTGAAAAACACCTGGTTGTTTTTGTATGTAATCAAGAATTTTTGAAAAGAGTGGGGATTTAAAGTAAAGTGAATCCGGATCGGAGATAAAATGCAGTATCATTTTTTGGTTTTTTAAAAAGATCTTTTCGAATCCGAGATCCATTGCTACCCAACGCAACCGTACGATATTTAATAATTCCCTGGCAGGCTCAGGTAAAGAACCGAAACGATCGATCAGATTTTGCTCAAAGTTTATCATGCTTTTTTCATTCTGAATATTATCCAGTTCACGATATAATCTCAACCTTTCCGTAATATTATAAATATAATCATCAGGGAACATTAGTTCGAGATCGGTGTCGATAAAACAATCCTTAACGAATTTTATTTTTCCCAATTCCTGACTGACCTGTTGATTTATTTTGTCCAAACTTCTCTTATCCGAATACAATTCTCTGAATTCATTTTCTTTGAGTTCACTAATGGCTTCATCGAGGATCCGGTGGTAAGTTTCAAAACCAATGTCTGCAATGAATCCGCTTTGCTCTGCGCCCAGCAGATTTCCCGCACCGCGGATATCCAGATCCTGCAATGCGATACTAAATCCACTACCAAGTTCGGAAAAATCTTGAATAGCTTTTAATCTCTTTTTCGCTTCAGGTGTAAGCAGGGATAAAGGAGGCGCCATTAAATAACAAAACGCTTTTTTATTTGAACGGCCAACACGGCCGCGCAACTGATGCAGATCACTTAACCCAAAATGATGAGCATCATTAATAAAAATAGTATTTGCATTTGGGATATCCAGTCCGGATTCTATTATCGTTGTGGCAATCAGCACATCGTACTCACCGCTGATGAAACCCAACATAACATCTTCCAACTTTCTGCTTTCCATCTGTCCATGAACAACACCAGTTTTTACATTGGGGCATACCCTGTTAATTACTGACTCGATCTCAAGAATATTCTCAATCCTGTTATGAATGAAAAATACCTGTCCGTTTCGGTTAACTTCGTAATTTATACCTTCTCTTATAATTTCTTCGTTAAATTGATGTAGTTCAGTTACAATAGGATGCCGGTTTGGAGGGGGTGTATTGATAATGGAAAAATCACGTGCACCCATAAGGGAAAATTGCAGGGTTCTTGGAATAGGTGTGGCGGTTAACGTAAGCGTATCGACGTTTAATTTCAGGTTTTTTAGTTTTTCTTTAACGGCAACCCCGAACTTTTGTTCCTCATCGATGATAAACAAGCCTAAATTTTTGAATTGAATATCGCTGCTTACCAGGCGGTGTGTGCCTATAATTATATCCGTTTTTCCCTCGGCAAGATTTCTGATTGATATTTTCTGATCTTTCGGTTTTTTCAAACGACTGATAAAATCAATATTACATGGGAAATCCTTTAATCGCTGCCCGAAGCTATGAAAGTGTTGAAGAGCCAAAATGGTTGTAGGTACGAGTATTGCCACTTGTTTGCTATCGGCAACCGCTTTAAAGGCTGCACGAATAGCAACTTCGGTTTTGCCAAAACCAACATCACCACATACTAAACGATCCATCGGAAACGGAGCCTCCATTCCATCTTTTACTGCCCTGGTTGCCTCAAGTTGGTCGGGTGTATCCTCATAAATAAAGGAGGCTTCCAATTCCTTTTGCAAATAAGTATCTGCGTCAAACGCAAATCCTTTCTGGCTTTTCCTCTTTGCATATAGATTGATCAGATCTCTTGCAATATCCTTAACCCTGTTTTTTGTGTTTCGTTTCAGGTTTTGCCATGCCCCTGTTCCCAGCTTATAAATTTTCGGAGGTTTAGAGTCTCCGCCTTTATATTTTGAAATTCTGTGAAGTGCATGGATCTTTACATACAAAACATCATTGTCTTTGTATACCAGTTTAATGGCTTCCTGGATCTTTCCGTTTATTTCGATTTTCTCCAGTCCTCCAAATCGTCCTATTCCGTGGTCTGTATGAACAACATAATCTCCCGGTTTTAGATCGGTCAGGGTTCTGATTGTGATCGTGCCTTTTTTTGAAAAATCGCCCCTGAGATTAAACTTAAAATAGCGGTCGAATAACTGATGATCAGTATAACAGCAAAATTTCAGGTCATGGTCAATAAAACCTTCATGAAGAATTGAATTGACCGGAATAAATTGGACTGTTGTATTGGTATCCCGGAAAATGGCTTTTAATCTCTCAAACTGATTTTCGTTCTCAGAGAGAATATAATTTGTATAACCGGATTGCGCATTTTCAATTAGGTTTTTTGATAACAGATCAAAGTTTTTGTTAAACACCGGTTGAGGAGAAGTTTTAAACCGGATCTTCAAATGAGGTTTAAAAAGGAATTGCTGTCCGAATTCGATAACAGGAAATGAAAACAATTGTTCCCGGAATTCTTCCCCGTTGATCAAGATCTTTTTTATATCGATTGTTTCATTTTCTTTACCGGATAAAAATGCAGAATCAAAAGCACTATTGAATTTATCAATGGTAAAAGCAATATTATTAATCCAGATTATGGCGTTAGCGGGCAGGTGTTTTAAAAAAGATTCCTTCCCGGCTTCGAGGGTTGGATCCTGAAGGTTCGGAAGAATGGATATTTTTTCAAAATGTTCTACCGATAATTGGTTTTCAACATTAAAAGAACGAATGGAATCGATCTCATCACCGGAAAAGTCAATTCTGAAAGGTTGTTCATTCGAAAAAGAAAAAATGTCAACAATACCTCCCCTTATTGAATACTGGCCAGGTTCATAAACGTAATCAACCTTTTCGAAGTCAAATTTTTCCATGAATTCTTCAATAAAATCGATGCTGACTTTTTCACAAACCCTTAGATTTACTGAATTATTTTTCAGTTCTTGTTTTGGAACTACTTTTTCGATGAGGGCTTCGGGATAACTTACAATAAATACTTTTCCTCTTGCTGAATTGATTTTGTCCAGGACCTCTGAACGAAGGATAATACTTGAACTGTCTATCTGTTCGTGACGGATCAAACGTTTATAAGAGGAAGGAAAGAAACTGATCCTGTCTTTACCCAAGGCATTTGAAAGATCGTTATAGAAATAGGCAGCATCCTCTTT
>DAOVQI010000036.1 GCA_030628785.1 Bacteroidota bacterium | reverse complement strand
GCATTCGAGATTATAATTTATTATTAAATTTGTGCGACCTAAACCCCTATACCAATTTCTCTATAGCATACTTGCTTTGAAGAACCCGACTTCTTCTCCAGGTTTATTTTTTTTGTTTCCCGGTAATATCATTTTTTTTACTTCGATTTGCAAAGAAAATAAACTTCGTCAAAACATATTTATTATCACTACTGTCCGACTAAAATAATAAAAAGAAGGGTACTCCCATAAGGTTTCCCCTTCATGTTGTACTTTTGTTTTAGGTAAACATTATACAACATGAGCAAAAATACGGAAATTAAGTTTGTCGGACAGCCGATTTTCAAACAATTAGTAAATTTAATAAATGCGGTTCACATACAGGGGTTAATAAAGAAGCACAATAGCGACTATTATTACAAAGCTTTCAAGACCAGAACACACTTGATAACGCTGCTTTTTGGTATTCTCAGTCGCTGCGACTCAATGACTGAGATTTGTGAAGGATTAAGGGCTTTAGGAGGAAAGCTTAACCATTTGGGTCTGGAGAAAGCCCCGGCCAAGAGTACGGCTTGTGATGGTTTACGAAACAGGAATTCAAGGATCTTTGAAGATTTATATTTCAGTCTGATTAAAAAGTATCAGTCATTTTTATCGGACAGCCGAACGTTTGGATTGACCTTTAAAGAAGTTCTTTTAATAGATTCTACCACGATTCGTTTGTTTAGCGATGTATTAAAAGGAGTTGGACGTAATCCGAAGGGTGATGGGAAGAAAAAAGGAGGCCTTAAGGTGCATATGTTAATAGATGCAGTTCAATCCGTTGGACGGTTTATTAAAATCACGGCCGCCAAAGTACATGATAAGAATTTTCTGAAAAGCTTGGAATTAATATCGCATAGCATGGTTGTTTTCGACAAGGCATATAACTATTATCATCAATTTGCACTTTGGACTCAAAATCAGGTGTATTTTGTCAGCCGTTTAAAAACTAATGCTGTTTACACGGTCATAGAGGTAACACGCAGGCATTACCGAAAGAAAGGAAAAGCAAAAGTGCTCAGTGACGAAATTATAGAGTTGGAATACCACCCGGAAGATGAAACCGGAAAGAAACAAACAAAGGTTAAGAAAAAACTACGATTAAGAAAAGTTTGTTACCAGGATGAACGGAATAGATATTATGAATTTCTTGCAAATAATTTTGAAATTACAGCTGAGGAGGTGGCTTTCCTCTATAAGAAACGGTGGGGAATAGAGATATTATTCAAAAAAATGAAGCAGAATTTTCAATTACACTATTTCTATGGAGAAAATGAAAATGCAATAAGAACACAGGTTTGGTGTACACTAATAGCCCAATTGCTTTTAACGGTCATACAGAAAATAGCTCAAACAAAAAAAGCCTTCTCAGTTGTGGCCTCTTTGGTAAGAATACACCTGATTAGCATGTTAGATGTGAGTGAATTGCTCAGAAGTACACGTCGTGGTTACCACAAAGCGCGGGAATCACCACCTGGTTCATTACAACTAAGTTTATTTGATGTGAAAACAGGGGGAGGTCTCTTTTGAAATTATAAAAGTAATACCCATTTTATGGGTGATACAGACGAAAAATTAGAGAAAAAATAATTTAGTCGGATAATAGTGATAAGTTATATGTTAATTGTTATAAGTTCAGAACTCCTTACCCACTACTTAATTATAAAACGATTACAAAAATATAAGGCTATGTTCCATAGTCTTGTTGGTGTTTTAATTTTTTAGTCTACTCGTCTGACCACTAAAAGGTATTAGTTTTTTACATAAGCCATAACATAATTGCAATGTTTCAAATCTAAACTAGTCACCCGGCAGCAGTAGTGGTGTGACGAGTGACCACTAAGATGTTCAAATTTATTATTATATCTCATTATTAGCATAATATTTTAAATCTAATCATAAAGTTAAACAGTAGTAGTGGTCTGACGAGTATCAAACAGAGCCAAATATATTTATAAAATGAATCGTCTTTCATACAACTCTGTGTCTCTCCCTGTCTGCTCCAAGATTTTCTGTGTACAGTACAGGCAGGGATTCATGCGTCACCGCTTTCAGGAGAATATTCTCCGGAAGGAGTCCTTTGGACAATTTTGCAATCATAGCAGGGGTTTATGACGTATAACTTATAACCTATAACAAATAACCTGAATATGAAAAAGAGACTTTGAAAAATTGAATAGTTACAAATAATAATACAAAAGAATGAAAAGAGAAGTAGTATTTACTTTGTCACTTTTTATTTACGGTTTGTTTGTTAACGCCCAGATCATTGTAACCGATCCGGAATTACCAATTGCTGACCAGCCGGTAACAATCTATTTTGATTCAAGTAAAGATCCTGGTGCCCTGAAAAACTTTACAGGAGATCTTTATACTCATACCGGGGTGATCCTCGAAGGGTCAAGTAATTGGATGCATGTGATCGGGACATGGGGTGATAACTCTACACAACCGAAACTTACATATCTTAGCAACTATCAGTATTCGTTATCGATTACACCAGACATTAATACTTTCTATAATGTCCAGGGTGGAGAAGTCGTAAAAAAAATGGCCTTTGTTATCAGGAGTGCAGACGCAGCTAAGCAAACGGTTGATCTGTTTGTAGATGTATTTGAATTGGGTTTGAACATCAATATTACTTCTCCTTCGCAAACTTCTCTTGTAATCGAACTCAATGACACCATAGATGTCAGTGCTTCAGCTACTTTGGCGGATTCTATTTCTCTTTTTATCAATGATGAATTCATTAAAACAAGTTCAGATTCTACATCTTTAACCCATACAATATTAGCTGACGAATATGGTGAGAAATGGGTTAAAGTGGTTGCTTACAGTCAATCCGATTTTGTGGCCGATTTTTTTTTCTATTTTGTCAGACAGGCAGCTATCGTTGAAGCACTTCCGGCTGGCGTTCAGGATGGAATCAATTACACCACTGACACTTTGGTTACCCTTGTATTACATGCTCCCAACAAAAATCATTTATTTGTAATCGGAGATTTCACAGACTGGCTAGCCAGGGAGAAAGGTTATATGAAAGTTACACCTGATACAGCAAGGTATTGGATAGAAATTAGCGGACTTACTCCCCAAATAGAATATCGTTATCAATACCTGGTAGATGGTGAAACATATATTGCTGATCCATATGCTGATAAAATCCTTGATCCCTGGAACGATCCTTACATTACAAATGAAACATACCCCGGCTTAATCGAATATCCTGAAGATTATACTTCAGGCATAGTATCGGTTCTTCAAACTGCTCAGGAAGATTTTCAATGGCAGGTTGCTGAGTTCCAGCCCCCTGCAAAAACAGACCTGGTCATTTATGAATTGCTGATTCGTGATTTTATAGCAAGGCATGATTACCAGACACTGATTGATACTCTGAGTTATCTGGATAGTCTTGGAGTAAATGCCATTGAACTTATGCCAGTTAATGAATTTGAGGGGAATCTGAGTTGGGGATATAATCCGTCATTTTATTTTGCACCCGATAAATTTTATGGACCGAAAGAAGATTTCAAAGCATTCGTTGATAGTTGTCATGGTCGGGGAATGGCAGTGATTATGGATATGGTTCTGAATCATTCCTATGGCCAATCGCCTTTGGTTCAACTCTATTTTGATAAGAATACAGGGAAACCAGCCGTTGACAATCCCTGGTACAATGTCGATTCACCAAATACAGCATTTTCATGGGGTTATGATTTCAACCATGAAAGTCACGAAACCAAAGATTTTGTCGATAGTGTAAATGCATATTGGTTAACGGAATACAATATTAACGGTTTCCGGTTTGATTTTACAAAAGGATTTACAAATACCCCTGGTGATGGAGGAGCTTATGACGCCTCAAGGATCAGTATCCTGAAAAGAATGGCTGATCACATATGGAATATCAACCCAAATGCCTATGTTATCCTGGAACATTTTTCCGCTAATAGTGAAGAAAAAGAGCTGGCAGAATATGGTATGTTGATATGGGGGAATATGAACCATGATTATGCGGAAGCAGCTATGGGTTATTCCGCAAATTTTTCCTGGGGTACTTCCAGGGGAAGAGGTTGGAATGTACCTCATCTGGTTACCTATATGGAAAGTCATGATGAAGAACGATTGATGTATAAAACAATCACCTTTGGAAACTCCAGTGGTAATTACAATACAAAAGACTTTTCCACCGCCATTAAAAGAATGGAATTGGATGCCGTGTTCTTTTTAACCATACCGGGGCCAAAGATGATCTGGCAGTTTGGAGAATTGGGGTATGATATCTCTATTAATGAAAATGGCCGGGTTGGTGAAAAACCAATCAAATGGGATTACCTTGATATTAATGAACGGTTAAGGTTGTACCAGGTCTATCAGTCACTGATCAAATTACGAAAAGTGCATGAAGCATTCCGCACATCCGATTATTCCTATTCTTTGTCATCCACTCTGAAACGGCTTCACCTGAACCATACGAATATGAAAGTGACCATTCTGGGAAATTTTGATGTGATTGATGGAAGTATCGATCCGGGTTTTCAGGAAAACGGGATCTGGTATGAATATTTCACAGGGGATTCAATCGATGTAACCGATGTGAATGAAACCATAAGCCTTCAACCCGGGGAATACAAAATATTTACCACCCGGAAACTGGAAGCTCCTGATATTATCTCGGATGTCGATGAGCCAAAATGGACCCTGTCTGGTTACTCGGTTAGTATTTATCCAAATCCTTCACCAGATGAATTTCACATAGTTTTAAAAACGGACAAATCAGCATATATTATGCTTGAGGTGATTGATCTTTCAGGTCGCAAGCTCAAAAGCTTGTTTTCTAAAAAGCATAGAGGGGTGTTAAATCTGACGTGGGACGGGAGAAATGATGCCGGAAAGGACGTTCCATCAAGTATTTATTTTCTTCGAGCTGTCATCGATGATCAAACAGAGGTCTACAAGCTGGTTAAGCAGTAATTTTTAATGCCGTTATTTTTCAAATACAAGATACTTCCATGGACTCAGATGCATTGAGATTTTCTGTGGTATTTCATGGTTTTCATCCATAAAAATTTCCCTGTATGTGCCTGTATGGGCACCCGTGAATACATCCACAGCCTGTTCTACACCAGTAAGATTGAGAATTACAATTACTTTATGATCATCCTTTACCCTGATGAATGAAAAGACATTATTATTTGTGTTGTTCATTTTAATGTACTCACCTCCAAAGCTTCCATTCCACAAAGCAGGATTTTCTTTTTTTAGATTAGTCAGAGTTGAATAAAAGTTTTCCAGTTCCGATTCTTTCCACTCTATCGGGTCTTTTTCGAAAAACTGCAAACGCTTATTCAATCCAATCTCCTGGCCACTGTAAATCAATGGCATTCCCGGGACTGTAAAAGTAAGTACAGCAAAAGCCTTAGCGGCATCTCCAAGCCTTTCTTCTATAGTCCCGTTCCACGAGTTTTCATCATGATTAGTAATAAAACGCAAGCGGTAAACCTCTTTGGGATATACTGCTTCTTCTTTCAATAGCGAAGAATCAAGTTCCGTTACAACTTGTTCCCCCTTAGCAACCTGGTTCATCAAATGAAAAAACTCCCAGGAATAGTTCATATCAAATGCATCTTCAAGCAAATTACGATGGTCTTCATCTTCAGCAAGCATGAACACGGGTTTAATCTGGTCCAGTTCTTTACGTGCCTTGTTCCAGAACTCAACGGGGACCTGCCCCGGATAATCACAACGATATCCGTCTATATCCACTTCTTCCACCCAATTTTTTAAGGCATCGATCATATAATCCCATAACCCTTCTTGCTGGTAATCAAGCTGAATCACATCAGTCCAATCGTAAGGAGAAACAAAATTGCCTTCCGCATCGTGTTCATACCATTCCGGGTGATCAGCAGCCATAGGATTGTCCCAGGCAGTATGATTAGCAACCCAATCGAGAAGCACATACATTTCTTGTTCGTGTGCACTATTTACCAATGACTTCAGGTCCTCAATCGTGCCAAATTCCGGATTTACTTCCAGGTAATTACTTATCGAATAATAACTTCCCAGACTTCCCTTTCTATTCTTTTCACCAATGGGATAAACCGGCATCAGCCAGAGGATATCCGTTCCCAGTTCTTTTAGGCGGGGAAGATGTTGTTCTACTTCAGAAAAAGTGCCTTCCTCTGAAAACTGACGTATATTCACTTCATATATACTCAGGTTCTTGCTCCATTCGGGGTGTACTACCTGGGTTTGAAATTGTTCCGATTTCTGTGCGGGTTCTTTTTCTCTGTTGGTACAGGCTGGAATAATGTAAAAGATAGCCATAAATGCTACAATGACTATAAATACATTTTTTTTCATGATGATAGATAATTATTGAATTTTATTTCTTTATCGTTTTACTACATGACTATTTTCGTTCCAGAATTAAAGTTGTTTCTGCTTTAAGAACCATTCGTATAATTCCGGATTGTCATATGTTTCGGTCCATGAATCATGTGTGGCTTCAGGATATACAGTAAATTTTACATTTTCATTTACCTTTTTCAGCGCCTTTACCATTTCCTCTGATTTCTCAATTGGTACCACCGGATCTTTTGCCCCATGGAAAACCCAGACCGGCATGGAAGCCAGCCTGTATACCTGCCAGGGGCTGCCTCCTCCACAGATTGGAGCAATAGCTGCAAACCGTTCTGGTTTTTCCGTAGCATATTCCCAGGTACCATAACCCCCCATACTAAGTCCTGTTAAATAAATACGATTTTTTTCTACTCTGTGATCCTTGATAATCTTTTCAAGTAATAGATCAAGATCCCTGACCGACCATCGTTTTTCTGCCGGGCATTGAGGTGAAACAATAATAAACGGAAGATCCTTTTGTTCTACAATTTTCGGTGGTCCATGCTTCTTAACCAAATCCAGATCATTTCCTCTTTCTCCTGCACCATGCAGAAACAAAATCAATGGCCAGTTTTTTTCATCATTTTGTTCGTATCCTTCTGGGAGGTATAATAAATAGTTAATCTGAACCATCACGGTTATTTCTTTTTTAAAATGGTGTTTTGTTTGAATATTCATTTCCTGTGAATTTGTTACGGCTGGGAACCATACTAAGATTGCCGCTGACATAATGTTAAAGACCAGTTTTTTCATTTGTTTTCATTTTAAAAAACATGATTCAAATAGATAAACAAAAAAGCCGGGATAAAAGCAACTAAAATTTATTGCTTCAACCCGGTGAGTTAAGGAAAATCTTCTGATTGTCAGGAATTTTTGTTTAAAGCATTCAGATCATCGAACGCCTCTTTCAGCCTCAAAACAAAACTCTCTTCTCCACTTCTCAACCATGCACGGGGATCATAAAACTTTTTATTGGGTTTATCTTCACCTTCCGGGTTACCAATTTGGCCCTGCAGATAATCCTTCTTGTCTTTATAGTAACCGTGAACACCATCCCAAAATGCCCATTGCATATCGGTATCGAGGTTCATTTTAACGGCGCCATATTCAATTGCCTCGGTAATCAGATGCTTTTCCGATCCTGATCCTCCATGGAATACAAAATTCACCGGATTTGGACCCGTATTAAATTTCTGCCTGATATAATCCTGAGTGTTTTTAAGAATGACCGGTTTTAACTCGACATTTCCGGGTTTATAAACTCCGTGCACATTTCCAAAGGCTGCAGCTATAGTAAAATAATCACTAATCTTCTTTAACTCTTCATAAGCATAAGCCACCTCTTCAGGTTGTGTGTATAACCTGGAGCTATCCACACCGGAATGATCTACACCGTCTTCTTCACCACCGGTAACACCCAATTCAATCTCGAGTGTCATCCCGATTTTACTCATCCTCTCAAGATATTTTTTACAAATTTCAATGTTCTCCTCAATCGGCTCTACAGACAGATCGAGCATATGAGAACTATAAAGAGGGCGTCCGTGTTTTTCATAATATTTTTCACCGACATCCAACAATCCATCAATCCATGGAAGAAGTTTTTTTGCAGCATGATCGGTATGCAGAACTACCGGAACGTTATAATATTCAGCCATAACATGCACATGTTGGGCTCCTGATATACCCCCTGCAATGGCAGCTTGGTGATTTTCATTGGGAAGCCCCTTCCCTGCAAAGAAAACAGCTCCACCATTGGAAAACTGTATGATTACAGGCGAATTAACTTCTCTTGCGGTCTCCAATACAGCATTTACCGAATTCGTTCCCACAACATTAACAGCAGGTATTGCAAAATTGTTCTCGTTTGCATAATCAAAAAGTGCTTTTACACCTTCTCCATATAAAACGCCTGGCTTAAATTTTAATCCCTTATTGCTCATTTTAATATTGTTTAAATGTTTATTAGTTAGTATGTTTAAATATAATTCAACACATTTAAAAGGAGTTTAAAGATAATATAAATGGAATGATTAATCGAATACTTCTCCTAATTTACTTTAATACGGATCTCTTCATTTCCTCTCAGCTTGTATTCCTTATTAAATAAAACTAAAGCAACCGATTGATCAGAAAGATTAAAAACATTTACTTCAAGGTTTGACACGCTAACCTTCAACAAGCTTCCGCGAAAATGAACCATAAAAGAATAATTTTTCCATTGTTCCGGTATTTGAGGCTTAAAATAAATTTTGTTATCCCTGACCTGCATACCACCGAACCCCTTAACAATTGACAACCAGGTTCCGGCCATACTGGTTATGTGCAATCCTTCAGATACCTCATTATTATAGTCATCCAAATCAAGTCTTGAAGCTCTTAAATACAACTCATATGACTTTTGAATATCACAAAGCTTAGCAGCTACTATCGAATAAATACATGGTGATAAGGAGGACTCATGTACGGTCCTTGGTTCATAGAAATAGAAATTCTTTCTTATGGTTTCCTCATCATACCTGTCTTCCAGAAGGTGGAGCCCATGCATTACATCGGCTTGTTTGATAAAACATGAACGAAGAATTCTGTCCCATGACCAATTTTGATTTATAGGCCGCTCGCCCGGATTTATATCTTCCGCCAGTTGCTGTTCCTTATCCATATACCCTTCTTGCTGGAGAAAAATTCCCGTTTCACCATCAACAGGATAGTACATATTATCAATGATATCTTTCCATTTTTTTAGCTCTTCCGTAACATTAAAAGCAAGTTTTTCAATTAACTGCTTAAACTTTTCACTGTCAACCCTCTTCACATAATCCATGCTTTCAATAGTATAAGTGAGGGTCCATGTAGAAATTGTATTGGTATACCAATTATTGTCTACATTATTTTCATATTCATTTGGCCCGGTAACTCCAAGGATTACATATTGATTTTTCACCTGCGAATAATTAACTCTCTGGCCCCAAAACCTTGATATGCCTATCAGTACCTCCAAACCATAATCAATGAGATACTTCTTGTCCCCGGTATATCTGATGTAATTAAAAATTGCAAAGGCAATTGCTCCGTTACGATGAATTTCTTCAAATGTTATTTCCCATTCGTTGTGACATTCTTCACCGTTCATGGTAACCATTGGAAATAGTGCTGCCCCATCAGAAAACCCCAATTTTTCAGCATTTTCAATAGCCTTTTTTAGATGCCTGTACCGGTATAACAATAAATTTTTAGCTACTTTTGGCCCGGCTGTACTCAAATAAAATGGAAGTACAAAAGCTTCCGTATCCCAGTATGTACTACCCCCGTATTTTTCTCCAGTGAATCCTTTTGGACCAATGTTTAATCTTTCATCTTCACCGGTATAGGTTTGGTTGAGCTGGAAAATATTAAACCGGATCGCTTGCTGTGCGGCTACATCACCCGATATTTCAATATCGCTTTCCTTCCATTTTTCACTCCAGGCATCGGCATGCTCTTTTAGCAGAGTCTCAAATCCTTTTAAAAATGCACCTGCCAGTTTGCTTTTTGCTTCTTTCAGTAATTGAGACTTTTCATAGTTGGTAGAGGAAACATTAACTGCATATTTATTAATTACCAGATCTTCTCCCTTCTTAACAGGAACAGTGATTTTGTTCGCGGTATATTTTTTCTTCTCAATAATCACCGCATTAATATTTATTTTTTCACCATTTTTATGAAAAGCATACATCATCCCGGTGCAAATAAAAAAATCCAGTTTTTTGGTTTTAGTAACAATATATGCCTCCCCTTTATGGGTTTCCTTGCAGACTTCATCCCAAAATTTCTCATTATAATTTGCATCCTCATTTCTGATATCCGCATCAATATAAGGAGTAAAGGTAATTTCTCCGTTAAAATTTTGTGGGACAACAGAGTATTGAATTGCTCCAATATCAGGATCTGCAATACTCAGGAACCTTTTTGCCCGGACCCTGATAACCTTTCCATTAGTTAGCCTGGCTACGAAAGTCCTTTCGAGATAACCCTCTTTCATATTGAGAATTCTATTAAAATCCTCCACCTCACATTCAGCCAGATCCAATGGTTCTTTATCAATTTCCACATCGATGCCAATCCAATTGGCAGCATTTAATACTTTAGCAAAATATTCGGGGTATCCAATCTTCCACCAGCCAACACGGGTTTTATCGGGGTAGTAAATCCCGGCAATGTAGCTTCCCTGTAAAGAATCCCCGGTGTACCTTTCCTCAAAATTTGCCCTCTGTCCCATCCGGCCATTGCCCAGGGCAAAAATGCTTTCGGAAGCCCGGTTATATTCGGGATGAAAACCTTCTTCAATGATCAACCATTCATGGTGCTTAATATATGAATTCATTACGCTTATCTAATTTATAGTGAATAAAGTTTTTCCAATGTCATTTCCTTTAAACTTTTTACAACTAAATCAGCCTCATGCAAGATTTTGTCAGAACCAATGCCAACACAGGTCATTCCCCCGTTCCTGGCTGCCTGAATACCGGCAACAGCATCCTCAAAAACCACACAGTTTCCCGGTGGAATGTTTAGCTCATTTGCAACATTCAGAAAAACTTCAGGATCAGGTTTTGCTTTATGTATTTTATTGCCATCAACTACCGAATCGAAAAATTTATCCAATCCAATGTTTCTTAAAATGATGTGTGTATTTTTGCTTGCCGACCCAATTCCAATTTTCAAGTTACTTTTTTTAACCTCAGTCAAATATTCTTTTGCGCCTGGCAAAATATCATCCGGCGATAATTTTGAAATATATTTTTTATACCAACTATTCTTTTTCCCGGCAAGTTGTAACTTATTCTCTTCGGGAAGTTTAATCCCTCCTGTTTCAAGCAAAATATTAAGGGAAGTCATTCTACTAACACCTTTGAGTCGTTCGTTATGCTTTTCGCTGAAATAAAAACCCAACTCTTCGGCAAGTCTTTTCCAGGCAAAATAATGGTATCTGGCAGTATCAACAATGACTCCATCAAGATCAAATATACAAGCCAAAACTTTCATAAATTTCTACCTTTTTGGTTTTATATAATCTACATCGGTAACAAACAATACAAGTACGGCTGCTATAACCAGGGATATCCCGCCGATTACTAAAGCATATATAGTCGCACCGGAAAAAATGTGTTTAATTAAAAAACCTAAAATGCTGGCGGCTAATATTTGAGGAATAACAATGAAAAAGTTGAATATACCCATATAGGTGCCTAATTTCTTAATGGGCAATGAGCCGGTTAAAATGGCGTAAGGCATGGATAAAATGCTTGCCCATGCCAACCCGATTCCCAGCATGGAAACAATTAAAAGGTTGGGATCTTTAAAAAAATAAATACTGATTAACCCTACACTTCCTCCTATCAGGGAAATAGCATGGGTTATTTTACGATTAGTAATTCTGGCCAATACAGGCAAGATAAATGCCATCATAGCCGCAAAGCCATTATAAACCGCAAACAATACACCAACCCAGTTTGCACCCTTATTATAGATCTCTGACATGGTGTCGCTGGTACCATAAATATGACTTGTTACTGCCGAAGTTGTGTATATCCACATTGCAAACAAGGCAAACCAGGAAAAAAACTGAACAAAAGCCAACTGAGCCATTGTTTTAGGCATATTAAAAAGATCCGTAATGACCACCGCCAATCCGCTCTTCTCTTTTCCGGAAGAAAAAAGCCAACCCGAAATAAGCAATATCAAGCCAAAGGCAACTCCTCCCAGTGTTAAAATATATAACTCTGCTTCTAAAGAAAACCCATAAATTAAAAAACTTAAAATAACTCCTGCACCAATCCAGTATACACCAGTCTTATAGAAATTGGGAATAACGGTTTGAGTCTCCGGATTATCTGTCTGACTTTCTTGAGTATTATTTGTGTCAGTCTCAACAAATTCCAAAAGTTCCTCAGGTGAATATTCTTTTGTTCGGGCGACAGTCCATAATACTGCCAGAAAAAAAACAAGTCCCCCTAAGTAAAACGAGAATCTCACTGAAGCAGGAATTTCCCCTTCAGGTGCAACATTTGAAATATTGAACCAATTCGTCATCATATAAGGAAGCGCTGAAGCAATAACAGCACCGGAACCTATAAAAAAACTTTGCATGGCAAATCCTTTGGTTCTTTGTTCAGATGGCAGCATGTCCCCGACAAAAGCCCTGAAAGGTTCCATTGAGATATTAATAGATGCATCCATAATCCATAACATACCAGCTGCAACCCATAACACGGGGGAGTTTGGCATGATCAGAAGAGCAAGTGAGGCAAGAATTGCCCCCACTAAAAAATATGGACGGCGACGCCCAAGTTTGTTCCACGTGTTATCACTCATGTGGCCTATGATGGGCTGAATGATCAGACCCGTAACAGGGGCGGCTATCCATAGAATTGGAATATTTTCGACTTTTGCACCCAGGGTTTCAAATATGCGGCTCACGTTGGCATTTTGTAATGCAAAGCCAAATTGGATACCTAAAAATCCAAAACTCATATTCCATATTTGCCAAAAACCAAGCTTCGGTTTTATTTTACTCATAAAAAAACTTTAAAATTTTATTCAAATCATAAATAATTTCTCGCCAAAATCTTTCAAAAATAAAGATAAATACTGAGAAAAATCACTGCATATCGTATTTATTTTCAGATAGATTGGTGATTGTCGAGTCATTTTTTATGAAATAGTTGTTTCAAACGTTTGCAACAGAAATCAACAATTTCCACTTTTTTTTAAAAAATTTACCCTGATCACTATTTCTCATGAAAATTTGTTAAGAAAATCATCTTTTTTTAAGAAATTTTTTCTGTCAGAAATAAAAACATAAGAATATAGCATGTTACAAATGTTTACTAAATATTAACTATATCATTCAAACTTGGCAGACTTTTAAACATTTTGTAAATTGTACCTCTTTTAATGGAACTTATACAACTTACATTAACTTTCACAGAAAATGACAGACCCGGATTTGAAAATACAACATTACCTGAATAAACAGGAAAATGTCATGGCTTATTCAGAAAATGAATTTTACCCTGTTGAAGTACGGGTAACTTTAAACAATAAAACGATTAATATCCGAAGTAAGATCTCCGAATATTCAAGAATGTATC
>DAOVQI010000302.1 GCA_030628785.1 Bacteroidota bacterium | reverse complement strand
GATTGTATTATTCATTTGATCTTTGAATTCCATTTAAGATAATTTTCCCTGATCCTTATTATGTCAGATGGTTTTGATACGAGATAATTTAATAAGTATGATAGTATTATAGATCAATTGTATAAAAAGCAGTACGTATAGTATGATCCATTCACAAAGCACTTCCCATCCCAGAATATCTTCTCTTCCAATCTCGTCTATCATTACTTTTTCTCCGATAAAAAACAGTAAGCAGAAAGCGCCGAGAATAAGTATTAAGATATTGCCGGTTATAGCTTTATTCGACCCTGATAACCTTAATGAAACCCAGATAAAGGATACGATATCAAATAACAGGATAGATACAAACCCGATTAAAATAATTACCTCCACAACCGAAAATGTGCTTCGGTCAATGAATATTTGTTTTTTCCAGATCAAAATTGCCAGTATGTTGAACACCAGGAGACCAGTGGAGAGAATTGCCAGCACAAATGTTAAATTGTACAGAAAATTATTGTGTTTTTTCATTTCAGTATTTTTTTAATTAGCCACCAAAAATGATTATAGGTGTTTCCTGAAAAAGGTGATCTGATCTGTAACACTTTTTTCAAAATTCTCACCTGTATAGATATCAAAATGACCGATAGGATATTTTTTCACCTCAGCATAGTCACCAAGTTTTTTTACAGTTTTTAAAACTGAATTTAATGATATCAGGTTGTCTTTTTCACATGCCTGCAGAAGCACCGGGCATTGGACATCCTTTGCATAGTCAATAGGATTAAATCCGTATGTTCTAAGCATACCGCGCGTACAAGCTTCATTTACGAAACCGGAGCCGGCAAGTTTTGAGTAACCCTCCATTACACCGGGGGCATTTACCATTGCAAGGCTACCGGGTTTCCCAACGATTGGTATTTTATGTGCAGAGAGGCCAAGCCTCGACCGGCCCATATCCCGCTGGGCATGCATAAACAGGCGCAGAAAGAACCAAATACCCTCTCTTTTAACAGCTAATTTACCATCTGTATGAGAGTCAAGTGCCGGGCATTGACCGCAGACACAGGCAATTCTCTTATCTCTGGCAGCAGTAATTATCCCATAACCGCCGCTGGCTGAAGTTCCCCAAATAGCGATCTTGTCAGGGTCAATATTTTTCATTCCCCTTGCATACTCAATTGCAGCAGAACAATCTTCTAATTGTTTTGAAATAAGGAAAAGTTGTCTGGGCTCACCTTCACTTTCACCAAAGTAGCGGTAATCAATTGCAAGGACTGCCATACCGGCTTTTACAAAACGTAAAGCATAAGATTCAAGCAGCATATCTTTAGTACCTCCAAAGCCATTGCTCATTATAATACAGGGAACCGGGGTTGATAAGTCTTCAGGCATATACTGCCACGCACTTATTGAAGTGCCATTTAACTTAAAATTAACATCTTTCCTTGATTTTGGGGGCTTGTGGTTATTTTTACCAGTACCGGGTTTTGAAACCTGTAAAGGTTGTTTTTCTACATCAAAACCAGGGAAAAAGATCACAATGATCAGGTAAAGTATGATTAGCCCAATAAGAATTCCCAGGATTATACCTATAATTTTAAGAACTATCATTTGTTATCCTCCGATTTTTTTTATCGCAAATTACCACTAAATCCCGGAAAAATCAACCAGAAATATATCCCATTGTAACTAATCAGTCGGCAGTCGGCAGTCAGCAGCTAGCAGTTGCTCTTGCAATAGCCCAGACTTTAGATTGCCGACTGTGGACTGTGGACTGCCGACTATTAACTAATTATTTATGAAACCTGAAAATCAAGGTTTTTTTAATCAATTTGTAAAACTATATTCTATGTTTCTCAAAATGTAAATGTATAAGTATATTTCAGCATAATTGTTCGGTTGTCGGTAAAAGGGAGAACAGGATCTTCCCCATAATACCGGTTGGTATTAAGCCCTTCGTTGTAAACAAGATAAAGGTCATTGCCTTCACGTGGATTATAGCGAAACCGGATATTTGTGATAACTGCATCGACAGCGCTGTTATACTGGATAAATGCGGTGGCAGAAAACCTTATGTTCAGCATGTACAGTACACGCAATCCTCCTATGTGGGCTGTAAAATGCTGATCACGGTCAGGAAAAGTAACCCGGTTAAACTGATAGGAACCGCCAAGTTCAAGGGAAGGGGAGGCGTTCCAACGTGGACTTAAACCAAACGTTACGCGCCGGCCATCATAGAATGAACCGGCATTAAGGTCGACTTTTGTGTAAATAAGTTTGCTCGATGGAGTATTGAATTCCCCTCTCAACCCATAGTATGTGTACTTACCCTCAGGCACTTCGGCGTTATCTGATAACGAAAAAGGTTCAGAAACATTTTCATAGGATAATTCAGTCATAATTCTGCCCTCATACCCTGACCTGGTTTCAAATTCATATCCCGGACCGAGATAAGCAGTTTCAGTGGCTCCATCGGTATTACATAAAACCAGGAGTTCATCTAAAAATACTTTATGGCGGAAAATTGTAGATTTCTCTTCCGGAAACCATCCATACCACAATTCATTATAGAAACAGGTAAAATTTCCTCGTATTTCAAAACCTATCCCCGGATTGTAGTCGGGACCAGAATAAGAAAAAATTGAATTATAGCCTAACCCTTTAATTGTTCGCCGTTCCCAATTCACACACAGCCGGGAAGGATTAAGTGAAAAAGGATTATTTTCTTGTTCTGTTTCAAAGGTCTGAGCCCATTTGAGTGTAAGATAGTCGTTCCTGAAAAGGCGGAAAATCCCATCCAGTCCATAAGCTGTATTGTAGCTGCCATCTGTACCTATCCTTGTTGTAACAATACTTCCAACATAAGAATATGGATTAAAGACTTGCCGGCGTAGGCGGTATACCCCAAAATTTTCCGAGGGAAGCTCCTCAATTGAAGCTGTTTGCATATTGAAAGCCCCTACATCCCAGGGCCCAACCCTGCCTACCAAACGGGCTCCTCCATAAATCCGGACAGGTTTTCCTTCGTGAAGACCAATACGGCGGCTGTAGAAAAGGCGATTGGGTCCGCCAAAGCTGAAATCGAAATTACTGGAGCGTTCCTGAAAGAACAGCCTTTTTTCAGGAAAGAACAGTGAAAAACGCGTCAGGTTAACCTGTTGTTCATCGGCTTCAACCTGGGCAAAATCGGTATTCAGGGTTACATCGAGCGTGAGGTTATTTGTAAGTCCATACTTCACATCTAATCCAAGCTCATGCTCAAAATCATCAAAGCGTTTATAGGCTGTTTCTTCTTCGTTAAGTTCGTGATAGCGCCCAAATCCACCAAGCACATAAGGGGCAACATAAAGAGGTTTATTACTGTAAATACCTTCAAACACAACTTCCCGGGCTTGAGAAACTTTAAACTTGCTCCAAAATCCCCAATCTGGCGGGATCGCGGGAAAAATAACGAATTCATTCTTGCGGGCTATCAATCTCCAGCTTATAATACCCATTACAACCTTGCCATTGTTGTCCTGAAAGCGGAGGCTGGAAAAAGGAATACACATTTCGGCAAACCATCCCTCCCCGTTACGAACTGTAGCCACATCCCAGAATGTGTTCCAACTGAAGTTTAATGGAGGCGAAGTTGTGCCAGGATTTTGCTGGGCGTCATTAAAAACAGCGGCATCCCAACGCAGACCGGTAGGTGTTGTGAAAAATGCCAAACCATTCTCTTTGTCGTTAAATGAATCGATTACAATGCCAAACCACTCACTGCTCGGATCCCCTGAATCCCGTTGCTTGGAGTTTTCCTGTATTTTGGATGGCTCCTGATCATAGAGCCGTCCTGCAACATAAAGAAAATCATCATCATAAGCCACAAAAATTTCTGTTCGTTCTGAAGGTTTATTTCCGAAATTAGGTGCGTGTTCAATTACGGGAAGTGGTTCAATACCCTCCCAGGCTGGTTCGTTACTCAAACCGTCAAGTGTAACAGAACCGTTTATACGAGACAAGAGATACTGTTCCCGGTCTTGCCCAAATGATATTTCGCTGATGAGGAAAAGACCCAGGCAAGCAAGTATCATCTGTTTTTGATTGAGTATAAACATACTTAGTGTCCGATAAAAATTAAATAACGTTATTTAAAATCTTTTCTATATATCTTGTAGAGCTAGAAAGATTACGCGGTCATATTAACCTTAATTACATCAATCTCCTCTTTTTTGTTCTTTCCCAGTCCTGCCCCGGCAGCCATTTCTATATGGTCTATGGTAGGTCGTATTTCTCTTAAAGCAGGATATCCTTTTTCTTCGCGTTTGGCTTCAATTACTTCCAGTCCTAAT
>DAOVQI010000136.1 GCA_030628785.1 Bacteroidota bacterium | reverse complement strand
ATAGTGGCTTTTTCATCAATTTTACTATCTGACAATTCAAAAATCTTTTGTTGAGCAATGGCTTTATTCGAAAGAGCTTTTGGATTATTCGGATTGATTTTCAAAGCTTTATTAAATTCAGTTATTGCTACTTGATACTGACCCTGTTCCAAAAAGACATACCCCTTATTACATAAAGCGATATCATTTAAAGGATCCATTTTCAGGGTTGTATTGAAATCGGCAATAGCTTCATCATACTTTTTCAAATTAGCGTAAGTAATGCCACGATCAACATACACGAATACATGATCAGGATTAATTTCAATTACCTTTTTAAAATCCTTCAGGGCTTCTTCAAGATCACCAATTTCCCTGCGGGCCTGCCCCCTATACAGGTAACCAAGTGGTTCATCAGGATCTTTTTGGATAGCAATATTTAGTAAAGGAATAGCACCTGAAAAATTTTCAGCTTCAATTTTCATATAACCCATCCTCAAACTATAATTTCCTGTGCCTGAGAATTTATCTTCGATACTAATAATCCTATCAGCTTTGGTATTGACAAATTCAGGTATATTTGCTGCCCGTTCGGGGGGCAGCATATTTTCAAGCCAAACAGGTGGCGTATCCAAACCGTTTTTATCAATATGGGTAAGAAATAATTGGGTATATGCTCCCCTTTCTTTAGAAGAAAAAACCAGCCATTTTCCGTTTGGAGACCATGAGTGCCACGAATTCATTTTTGAATTGTTACAAATCATTTCTCTTGGTTCACCTCCTTCTGCAGGTATAATGAATAGTTTACTATCCGGTTGCAGAAGCATGAAATTGTCCGCTTGTGTAAATACAATCCATTTCCCATCAGGTGAATACTTTGGGAAATAATTACTTTTTCCGTTGTTAGATGCTCCGGGAACCGGTTCAGGTTTTCCGCCTCTTCCTTCATTAAAAGGAACAGAATAAAGGTCATACTTAAATTCCCTCCGTCCTTCGATAAATTCTGCAGCAACCGATGCTGGAAGTACTACCCTGTTTGATTTTTCTGCCTCAATATTGCGATGGTATTTTTCACGGGCAAAAAGGACTTTCTTTCCATCGGGACTAAAGGTAGGATTACTCTGGACATATAAGGGATCATCAGCCCCGGGTAAAGACCAAAATTCTCCTGTTTTTCTATCGTAAACACCCACAATTCCTTTGATCGGGAAAAAAAGCTGGGAATAATAAAGATCATCTATCGGTACGAAAATCGACCTGTCCTTAACCGTACTTAATACATACCTGCCATCCGGAGAAATTTGTGAAAGCAATCCATAAGTGTTTTCCCCGTCTTCCCTTCTGTAATCACTCCAGGTTATTATCTTGTCCTTAGTAATAGGCATGTATTTTTCAAGATCAGTTATCACATAAGAACCTTTATCATTTGCATAGTCAATATCCATAGCAAGGATATTGCCGTCCCTGGTAAAAGAGTGGCAATTTCCGCAGATAGGTAAATTCTCAAGCACAACAGGAGGTGGTTCAGATCGATCAATATTTCCAAAACGCCATTTTATCTCATCAAGATTTTCAACTGCGTAAATGAAAGGAAGCGGTACATCACGGAAAAATATAGGTACCCCTACTTCATCTGTTGATGTCTGAATATTTATGCTCGCTGCAGATAGGATTTTCCCCGGATATTTTAGTCTGACCCCCAAAATTGTAATTTTCACCAAAGTATCTGTTGAGTTGGCTTTAATTCTTTCCCATTGCTCCGGATCAGGTTGCCAGGTTGTTTCTTCAGCAAACTCCATAATGGGCTTATCCTCATTAAAAAATTCAACGAGGATTAACCATAAGGTTGATTTTTCAATACTCTCTTTCCAGATAACAGTTGGTGCAGTAATTTCAGGAGGGAAAAGTGTTCCGTTCCTTGGATATTCAATCACCAGGTTTACAGGTGTTCCGGATTGTTCCCATGCATGAATAATCTTTCTTTTACCTGGTTGAGAACAACAATGAAAAAGGAAAAACAAAGATATTGAATAAAGGATGATGTAACTCTTTTTGAACATGTTCATACCAAATATTTCTTAACCCGTTGCGTGGAAGAGACTCCAACAAGTCTGTTATATCAAATAATATTTAAAATACAGCCAAATTAGTTAATTATTGAAATTTCAGGGAATAAAGATCAGCATCTTTCATCGTAAACCGCAGCCGGATAACTTTACCCTTGAAAAACGAAAGATCGCTTCCTTTTTGCCATTCAACCACCCTTTCAATTTCGTTTCCGATCAGTTCAATTGATTCATCAATATTAAAACCTTCTATAGGATTTCCCTCCTTATCAAGAATTTCAACTTTAATTCCACCCGCAGCTGATGTTGAATAGTTTAAAATAAGCCTGCTACCTGTAAAAGTAAAAGGTCTGGTGACAAAAATACCCCCTTTGTAAGATGCAGAAACAGATACAAAGCCGTCAATTCTCAGTGAATAACGATGCAAATGAGCCGTAGGTTGAGCATAGTCCTGATTCACATAAAAGGACATCTCAAATGGTCCGGTTTGAACAATATTGAGTGCCGGATAGTTGGTTCTGGATACCCAGTTGTTAAGACCAATTCCGGGACGAAGAAATCCTTCCAAAAACAATCGTTCGTATTTGTTACTACCACGTGTGGACATAAGTACTGCATCGGAACAATCATTAAAGTAACGCGGATTAACGTTAAATTTTTCAGCTTGCTGTTCCGTAAGGACCTTTTTTCCAGGCATAAAACGTGCTGCAATGGATATATAAATATGAGGAGCACGGAAATAAGGGCTGGTTTGATTTGTATATATATGCTCCCGGGGTGTATCCCCAAAATCCATCTCAACAGGATCAGTCCAATTCAGGAAATCATAAGACGTACTTCGACTTACTGTTCTGAAACCATTGTAACCTTCTCCCGTCCAGGTTCTGAAATAACAAACATAACAGTTTTCTGATTCTGACCAAAAAGAAACATTTTGCGAATCAAAAATTCCCTTTGTAAGGACAGGATCATACGCCATTTTTTTCCAGCTAATCCCATCGCCTGATGTATAAGCGTATAAGCCTTCATGAGTTCCTCCCATGGCCTTAAAAATTTCACTGGATGGTATGCTGGGTCTGGCATCCCGAAACGGTGAAAAATTATGGGTAACAGTTGCTGCATTGGCTAAAACTATATTATTTTTCCGGTTACCTTTTACCTCAAATAAACCCAGTTCAGGCTTTATCCAACAAATCCCGTCAGAAGATTCAGCATAACATGTAGTTTCAATACTACTACCATTTGCTCCTGCAGCAGGTAAACCCCTGTAGTAAAGATGGTATTTGTCTCCATCCTTAATTACAGTTGAATAACCACAAAATGGACCTTCCCACGGCTTATCAAAATGTAAAACCGGGCCTTCATCCTTTGGTGTAGCCATTTTCAGGATTACGCCATCCATATGATCTATAAGAAATGAATCGACAAAAAGTTCGAGCCTGGAATTAAGGCTTAGAATCTCCTGAAGGTTCTTGTCTTGGGAACTTATATCTTGTGAAAATACAGAAAGAGGAAAACCCAGGAATAAGAGAAATAGAATCTTTTTTATATGTTTCATTGATTTTGTGATATATCAGGCGTTTCTGCCAGTTGTTTTAATTCAGACTATCATCATTGATTATCCTGCTTTTTCAAGTAGTTTTTTATCTTATTTCTTTAGAAGAAAAGACCAACCATTTTCCGTTTGGAGACCACGAATGCCAGGAATTCATCTTTGGGTTATTACAGATCATTTCTCTGGGTTCACCTCCTTCTGCAGGTATAATGAATAGTTTACTATCCGGTTGAAGAAGCATAAAATTGTCCGCTTGTGTAAATACAATCCATTTCCCATCAGGTGAATACTTTGGGAAATAATTACTTTTTCCGTTGTTAGATGCTCCGGGAACCGGTTCAGGTTTTCCGCCTCTTCCTTCATTAAAAGGCACAGAATAAAGGTCATATTTAAATTCCCTCCGTCCTTCGATAAATTCCGCAGCAACCGATACGTGAAGTACTACCCTGTTTGATTTTTCTGCCTCATCAATGCGATGATATTTTTCACGGGCAAAAAGGACTTTCTTTCCATCGGGACTAAAGGTTGGATTACTTTGGACATACAAGGGATCATCAGCCCCGGGTAAAGACCAGAATTCTCCCGTTTTTCTATCGTAAACACCCACAATTCCTTTGAATGGGAAAAAAAGCTGGGAATAATAAAGATCATCTATCGGTACAAAAATCGACCTGTCCTTTACAGTACTTAATACGTACCTGCCATCGGGAGAAATTTGTGAAAGCAATCCAAAAGTGTTTTCCCCGTCTTCCTTTTTGTAATCACTCCAGGTTATTATCTTGTTCTTTGTAATAGGCATGTATTTTTCAATATCACTTATCACATAAGAACCCTTATCATTGGCATAGTCAATATCCATGGCAATCGTATTGCCATCCCTGGTAAAAGAGTGGCAATTTCCGCAGATAGGCAAATTTTCAAACACTACAGGAGGTGGTTCAGAGCAATCAATATTTCCAAAACGCCATTTTATCTCATCAAGATTTTTAACTGCGTAAATGAAAGGAAGTGGAACATCACGGAAAAATATGGGTGCTCCTACTTGATCTGTTGATGTCTGAATATTTATACTCGCTGCAGACAGAATTTTCCTGGGATTTTTTGGTCTTACTCCCAAGACTGCAATTTTCACCACAGTATCCGTTGAGTTAGCTTTTATTCTTTCCCATTGTTCAGGGTCAGGTTGCCAGGTTGTTTCTTCTGTAAATTCCATGATTGGCTTTTCCCCGTTACAAAACTCAACGAGAATTAGCCATAAGGTCGACTTATAAAACTTTTCTTTCCAGATAATCGTTGGTGCAGTAATTTCAGGAGGAAAAATTGTTCCGTCCCTTGGATATTCAATCACCAGGTTTACAGGTGTTCCGGATTGTTCCCATGCATGAATGATCTTTTTTTTACCCGGCTGGTGGCACCCCTGAAAAAGGAAAAACAAAAGCATTGAATAAAGAATGATGAAATACTTTTTGAACATTTTCATACCAATATGTTTTATTAAACCGTTGTGCGGTAAAGACGCAAACGCATATCAATTTAATATGTGACCGGAGTTGTAATCTGTTTATTAATTGCTTCTACTCCCAAGGGGATACCTGTAGCAAATAATATGACCGCGCTGGGATTTATCCCCTTCATATATAATTTTAAAAAATCATGTAGAAATCAAGAAGTTCCAATTTATGCAACTTATACTACCTAATCACTATTTCATCTAAAAAAATCCATGCTTTACCTTCACCGCCAATATGCCAATCAGGGCACAGACCCATGTTTTTTGCATAAATTTTTATATACCTGGCTTCAACATCTTCCACCTCGGTCTTAAAACCTTTAATTATCACCCCTTCCTCTTTCACAGGTGTGTCATTATCAATTCTTCCGATCTCTTTAAAATTTTTCCCATCAACCGAACCGGAATACTTAACAAATTCAGGCATGAAGATCCAGCTCCGAATATCCTGGAGAAATTCTGCACTGATCTTACTTATTTTTTTTACCTCTTCAAGATCGATCACTACTTCCATATCATCTTCTTCCCAACCCAGCCACATATAGTACCAATCGGATGTTCCCATTAACCCATCCGTTAAAATCCCTGCATTTCCTCCCGAATATTTTTTACTGGCCGGGATAATCATAGTAACTTTTTTCTTAAGAGCCTTGTGTGGTACCATGCTTATCTCGAATACTCTTTTCATAATTTCCCGGTAGTCATTTGGTGTAGTGTGCCATTCCTTGAGGCGGGTGACACCTGCTTTGTTGCATAGATTCACAAATTCTTCAAGCCTTTTCTTTACCTCAGGTTTAACGGTCCATATATTATTTTCTTTCATAAATATACCCTCCGGACCGGTTCCTGTTGCCCGGGCAATTTCAAGCATGGCGTAATCTAATGGAAGCCTGGCAATTTTTACCCTTTCCAATACGTCTGGTTGACCAGCTACTGCGCCTTCCGCCTTATCAAACAACGCATTATATTTTTCAACCAGATCAGGTACGAGATAACCATCCATATGATCAATCGGACTTCCAAAAATTGCCAGATCTTTTTCTGAAAGTTCGAGGGCATCGTGCATTATATCAATATATTCCCTAATATATGGTCCAGCATCTTCGTAATAAACAAAAAGAAAATCATTCATAACAGAATCAATATCAATATAAGGATCCCAGAGGAGCTTGGCAATCAGGTATGCTCTCAATTCTGCAAACTCACCGCCTGCTTCCCGGTTACCTTGCTGAAACATTGCTTTGGCATTATTCTCAACAAAAAATTGAATATTCGGCTGCAAAACACGAAGATTTGGGAAAGGACTAACCAGGTTTTGAAACTGAATGACATAATCCCAAACAACTATGTTATCTGTTATTGCACTCCAATCTCCCATATCTTCCCGGAAAGATTCACTGGAAGGATCCGTTATAATAGGCCTGCTCCTGTTACACTCGATACTGCAAAACATAATATTCACATTATCGGCCGGAACAATATGTTTCGGAGCCGACCTTGAATATTGATAAGCCAGCGTTGAAATGGTTTTATCAGGAAATTTCGCTGCAACTTTATTAACAAAATGTATAACCGAACCGCTATGTGAATCTTCTTTGTTGTCAATAGCCTGACATTCAGTGCATTGACAATACCCATAAGTATCATTCTGACTAACCGACCAATAATGCGCTTTCGGATTTTCTTCAATTCTTTTCTGAAGGTTGCTTACTAAAAGGTTAAAAACATTGGTGTCACTTAAGCATAATTGAGTATGTGGCACCCTTTGTCCGTTGAGCATTGCGTAATATTCGGGATGTTCCCCGAAATACTCTTCAGGCGGAACAAAACGATGAAATGTATGAACCCAGTAACCCCATTCATCCCTGTGGCTGTCAAGCTTGTGCCAGTCCATAAACAAAGGGTCATAAACATCACGGTAATAGTCTTCCCTGAACTTAATAACCGGAACCTGAGTATCATTTATCTGGTCGAACGTAATGTTTCCGTATCTGGGAATTATTTTAACTTTTGAACTATATATTCTGCAACCAAGATATTTCTCAAGAAAGGTATAAACGCCATAGATCAACCCCTTTTGAGTTCCTCCTGCTATGATTAATTTTTTATCGTGAGTTAAAATGGTAAATCCATCCTCTTCCAGATTATCATATTTCATTGATGGGTATATCTCTTCCAAGTGTCTGTTTCTGCCTAAAATAATCTCATATTCTCTGATCTTTCTTTTATCTGTTATAATGCGAAGTTTTGCTCCACTTATTTCCCTGATATACCGTTGAAACTCGGTAGCTGCTTTTTTCTCAGTTTCACCGGCATTTCTGGAAATAACGATTCTATAGTCTGTTTTTCCATTTTGTACTAAAAATAATTCATTCTCCTGTGGGTTTGCATAACTTCTGCTGATTCCTGAACTGATGAACAATAGAATTGTAAATAACTGAGGAATATGTGTCTTCATATGAAAAAAATTTGGCTGTTTCCCATAATAATATTGCAACGTAAGTAATGGTTTGATAAGAATAATGAAAAAGCTACCGGCTACTTGCGCCTGCCAAAGGCATTCTCCCATAGGGACTCTCCCACAGGTACTCCTTCGGAGCTATGGAGCTATGGAAGGATGAAACGGTTGTAACACTGATAAAAACCGGCAGTTCCGGCGCTTTTTCTTTATATGTTCATTTTCCCTTGGTTGCGCTCCGCTTACCCGGGGCTATTGTTGTTTTACCCCTCTGGGGTAATTGCTCTTGTATACTTTTTTAGTCTTTTGTCAGTCTGTCTTGTCCTAATATATGTCTACAGGTTAAACATAAAATTTTAAAATTTGAAATCCGAAATACGAAATTCTTGGAACTGCTTACTGCTTACTTTTTCTTAGGTGGTCGGTAGCCTTTCTGTTTCGCTGCAGCTTCAAGTCGTTGTTGCCATTTAGACTTCTTTGCAGGTTTTTTCTTGTTTTCCTGAAGTTTCTTCAGTATTT
>DAOVQI010000336.1 GCA_030628785.1 Bacteroidota bacterium | reverse complement strand
TATCTGATAAATAAAAAACCTTAGCCTTAGCCTAAGCCTTAGCCTAAAAAATTACAAGGCAATTAGAAAGAGGCATAACTCATTGTATATCAGATTATGTTTTTGAAATTCCGATACATTTAGTTTATCAGGTTAGTTTTATTCCCTTTTGCAATTAAATGAATATTTGAATGAGCGATATCATTAAACATGAGTGTGGGATTGCTCTGATCCGCTTGTTAAAACCTCTCGAATACTATCAAATAAAGTACGGTTCATGGGAATATGGCCTTCAAAAGCTGTATCTTCTTATGGAAAAGCAACATAACCGGGGCCAGGATGGAGCAGGAGTTGTATGCATTAAATTAGAATTGCAACCGGGTAAAAAATATATACACCGGTTTCGCTCGAATCAAAGCAATTCCATACAGGATATTTTTGACCGGATCAATAATGAATTCCGGAATACTGAATTTCAAAATCCGGATCTGTTAAAGGATTCACATTGGGCAAAGGAGAATTTATCCTTTGCAGGGGAGCTGTATCTTGGACATTTGCGTTATGGAACTTACGGAAAATATAATATCGAATTAATTCATCCGGTTATACGCGAGAATAACTGGAAATCCAGAAATCTGGTTCTGGCCGGAAATTTTAACCTGACAAATGTCGATGAATTATTTAATGTTTTAATAGAAATCGGTCAGCATCCCAAAGATTATTCCGATACCGTAACCATCCTTGAAAAATTAGGTTATTACCTTGATGAAGAAGTTGAGAATTTATTCCGTAAGTACAAGGAACAAGGATACCCAAGTCAGGAAATTTCATGCCTTATTGAGAAAAATCTTAATGTATCAGGAATTTTGTCAAATGCAAGTCGCGATTGGGATGGGGGATATGCTATGGCTGGACTGATAGGTCATGGTGATGCATTTGTTGTACGAGATCCCTGGGGTATACGGCCGGCTTTTTATTACTATGATGAGGAAATTGCAATGGTAGCATCGGAGCGTCCGGTCATTCAAACGGTCATGAATCTTAATGTGAAAAAAGTTCAGGAGATTCCCCCGGGTTTTGCTTTTATTGTTAAACAATCGGGGGAAGTTACAATTGAAAAAGTTCGGGAACCTGCTGAAAGAAAATCATGTTCTTTTGAAAGGATATACTTTTCAAGAGGTAGTGATGAGGATATTTACAGGGAACGAAAAGAACTGGGAAAACTTCTTACACCTGACATTTTAAAAGCGATAAACTATGATCTTGAAAATTCAGTCTTTTCCTATATTCCAAACACTGCAGAATCTGCCTTTTATGGTATGATAAAGGAATTGGAGAATTATTTATCAGGGGTTAAAAAAGAAAAAATTATTGCTCTGGGTAAGAATAAACTCCCGGAGGATCTGGAAAAAATTTTGTCCCTTCGACCCAGGGTAGAAAAGATTGCAATCAAGGATGTAAAATTAAGAACATTTATTGCTGGTGATGAGGGAAGGGAGGATTTAGTGGGTCATGTATACGATATTACATATGGCACTGTTAATCAGAAAGTTGACAATCTTGTTATTATTGATGATTCCATTGTTCGTGGCACAACCCTGAAGATGAGTATCATTAAAATTCTGGATCGGCTGAATCCAAAGAGAATCGTGATCGTGTCGTCATCTCCCCAGATACGGTATCCGGATTGTTATGGTATTGATATGGCTAAGCTGGGAGATTTTATCGCCTTCAAAGCTGCGATTGAGCTATTGAAAGAAACGGGACGGGAAAAGATAATCAACGAGGTATATAAACAGTCGAAAGCACAGGAACACCTTCCCAAGGAAGAGATAAAAAATTTTGTGACGGAAATATATAAACCTTTTAGTCCAAATGAAATCTCCGGCATGATTGCCCGTTTGCTAAAGACTCCCGACATTAATGCTGAAATAGAAATAATTTACCAATCCATTGAAAATCTTCACCAGGCTTGTCCAAATGATTTGGGCGATTGGTATTTTACCGGAGATTATCCAACTCCTGGCGGAAATAAAGTGGTTAGTACTTCTTTTATAAATTTTATCGAAGGCAGGGATAAGAGAGCTTATTAGATGGTCCATTCTTCCCCGCCCGAACATACCGTTCGGTATGGGCGGGCACTATTCCCCTGTAGAAATAGCTTCTACCCTGATGAAATGTTTTCGTACCTCAAATTTCACCCCGACACAGTCATTTTTCCTTGCGGGGCAGGCAGGGCAAGCGTCGCATTTCACAGGGCAGGCATTCTTCCAATTCTTATTGTGATGGAAATTCATAATCTTTACGGTAGGAGGTAAAATACCTTAGCTTCGAAGTATACATATCTTTTAGGGTTATCATAATTCCTGTCTCCTGAACATTTCCAAATCCTTTGTTGATTACCGTTCCGAATACTTTCATCGTTGGAGAAAGATTCATATAGGTGTTAAATAAGGGAGGAATATTTTCTCCTGTATCTCTAACACTTTGCGAAAGAATTTTATAATCTTCAAGATATGTTTTTCCGTGAAAAATGGAATTGAGCTTTTTTCTGTCGAATTCCAATTTCAGTGGTTCGATTGGTGTTACCAGGTTTTCATCATCCTTAAAATACTTATCAAAGAAAAATAGGATCAAGTTCCTGGCTTCCTTGTTGAATTGAGGATACATCGTTATTTTTCCGAAAAAATATTTTATCTCAGGATTGTCAACAGTCAAAGCCCCAAGTCCGTCCCATAAATTGTCTAAAACGTAAAGTCCTTTTCTCGATCCTGCTGTTGATTGATATGCAGGTTGTACAAAAGATCTTCCAAATTCAATCAGGTATGGGAAATATTCCTGAATAAATTTTTCCGAAAATCTAAACAAACCGGACATGGCCAGCTTTTTTGCTACTTCACGACCTTCTTTGGACTTCCAGCAAAAAAAGAACCGGTATCCTCCCAATATTTCTTTTTCAACCGGGTCCCAGACAATTAATTGCCCATAGGGATCATCAGAGGTATCATATTTGTCGATATCAATTGCTTTTCCGGTACCTCCTCCAGCCATTCTGAATGATAGTTCTCTTAACCTGCCTACTTCCCTCATCAGGTTTGGTGAATCGTGGTGAGTGAATATATAAACTTCATTATTCCCGTAGTTTGTTTTACGAACAAATTTATCTTCCGTTAATTCTGCTTTAAGGTCGTATCGGGAGACCGGTGAAACTATTTTTTCCATGAAGATATGTTAAATTAAATCTAAAAATAGGAAAAATATTCTTGTATCCTACCCATTTTGAGGCTTTAATGGAATGATCTCATCTTTTCCCAATGCATACACCAGTTGCTTTACCCTGTCAGCCCATTGTCGGTGATTCAGTACCTGATCAAATTCTTTAAATGAAATAGATTTCCCGAATTTTACAATGATCTCTTTATCTTTTTGTTTAAACATTTCATCAGGAAGATAAATCATTTCAATGTTTGATTTAATACCCAAAAAAGTTCTCAGATTTGCCAGATTATAAAAGAAATTTGAATTCCGGCCGGAAAAATGTACTGGAATAATATCTCTTTTGTGTTCAATTGCTTTTGAAATAAAATGCTTTTTCCAGTCTATATCCTTTATGGTTCCTGAGATTTTTCTTGAACATAATCCCGCGGGGAAATGCAATATCTGACAATCTGAAGCATAAGCATCCTTTATTAGCCGAACAGCTTCTCTTGCCTGAACCCCATGTTTATTGATGGGAAGAAAAATGGATTCAAGATTCCCCAGATTCAATAACAGATCATTAACCGGAAATTTCAAATCGGGAAAGATCTTTCCGACTTCTTTCATAAAAACCAATCCGTCAAGCCCTCCAAGGGGATGATTGGAAACAAAAATAAACCTTC
>DAOVQI010000190.1 GCA_030628785.1 Bacteroidota bacterium | reverse complement strand
GACTTATTTTTTTTTCTTTATGACATACCTTTCCTATTTTTTTCACTTTATATGTCTTTTCAATTAATAATTTCTTAAAATCTTAAAACCTTTTATCTTCCTTAGCCTCTCCCGAAAGTTTTCGGGATCAGCCTTAGCCTTTGGGAATAACCAAAATTAGTATAAAATATCAATCAAATATTGCTTTTTTAATTAATTTTTTAAGTATTCAGTTTTCGAGAATCTCTCTAAACTGGTTTCTTGTTTGTAGTTTCTGGTTACGAGTTATGGGTTTCGGCTTTTCTGCTTTTATCTTTTGTCTTGTTTCCGGTTTCTTCCCATCATACTGATTAGTTGCTATTTTTTCTCTTTATCGGTTTGGAGTTTTTTTGTAGAAGCTTTTTTTCCGGCAGTTTTATCTTTTTCTGATTTTTCCTTTTCTTTAGTTATCTTTTCTTCAGGAGTCTTTTTATTAGTTGTCTTCTTTGGTTTTTGGACGACTGTTTTTTCCCCGATTGTTTTTTTGGGTTCCGGTTTTTCAACAACTTCTTTCTTTTTTTCTTTTGGCGCTTCTGCTTCTTTTACTTGAGTTTCAATTTTAACTGCAGATTTTTCTTCGGTTTTTACCTTTTCTGTCTTTTCTTCTTGTTTCCCGGTCTGTTTAACAGCTTCGGCAACTATTTCTTTTTTTGCAGAGAGTTCAGGTGGTTCTTCTCCTGTAACTTCCTTTTTTTCTGCTTTCTTTCCTTTTTCAGTAATCTCTTTATCTCTTTCTAATTTTCTTTCCTCTAATCCTTCCCGGATTGCATTAGCTATAATAGAAATAATAAGGTCAATCGACTTTGATGCATCATCATTTGAGGGAATTGGAAAATCGATGATCGTCGGGTCGGAATTTGTATCAACCATAGCGAATATAGGTATGCTTAATCTGATGGCTTCACGGACAGCAATATATTCCTTTGATATATCGACCACAAAAATAGCTGCAGGCAAACGTGTTAAATCGGCAATACTTCCAAGGTTTTTTTCCAGTTTAGCTCTTTGACGTGTAATTTGGAGTTTTTCACGCTTAGAAAGATTGCCGAATGTACCATCGGAAGCCATTTTATCGATTGTTCCCATTTTCTTAACTGCCTTTCTGATTGTTGGGAAGTTGGTAAGCATACCCCCCGGCCATCGCTCGGTAACATAAGGCATATTGATTTTTTTTATACTGTCAGTTACGATTTCTTTTGCCTGCTTTTTTGTTGCAACAAATAATATTTTTCGACCTGATTTTGCGATCTGTTTTATGGCAGCAGCAGCTTCATCAAGTTTTTCAACTGTTTTTTCAAGGTCGATGATATGAATTCCATTGCGCTCCATAAAGATAAAGGGAGCCATATTTGGATTCCATTTCCTTTTCAGGTGTCCAAAATGTACACCTGCATCCAATAATTCTTTTATTGAAGTTCTTGACATTTCTTTTAATATTAGTTTACATTCTTTATTTGGCAATTGCTAAGTAGTCCATAACCCACTTCGACAGGAGTCATAGCAATTTAGATACTAAACTTATTTTTCAAATTTTACCGTTTACTGAATTGGAATCTTTTACGTGCTTTCGGTCGTCCGGGTTTTTTCCTTTCAACGGTCCGGGGATCTCTGGTGAGAAAGCCATTCGTCTTTAGGGCAGGTTTATTTTCCGGATTGATCTTAACTAAAGCCCTGGAGATGGCCAGTCTCAATGCTTCAGCCTGGCCCTTTATTCCACCTCCATACAAATTGACTTTAATATCGAAATTCTCATTGACCTCCAGTAAATTCAAGGGTTGTTGAATAACGTATTGTAATTGTTTGGTAGGGAAATATTCTTTGTAGTCTCTTTTATTAACGATAATTTGTCCTTTACCTTCGCTTACATTAATTCTGGCAATAGCTGCTTTTCTTCTACCTGTACTAATAATTACTTCCATACGATTTATTTAATAGAATTAAGATCAACTTGTTTTGGTTTCTGTGCTTCGTGAGGATGCTCCGAACCCTCATAAACATAAAGGTTATTAAAAATTGCATTGCCCAATCGACTCTTAGGAAGCATCCCTTTGACAGCATGTTCTACCAGGGCGAAAGGTTTTTTTGCCAATAACTGTTCAGGAGTAGTGATCTTCTGTCCTCCGGGATAACCTGAATGACTAAAATATTGCCTGTTTGTCCATTTCTTTCCTGTAAGTCGTACTTTTTCTGCATTAATAACAATTACATTGTCACCGCAATCAACATGAGGAGTAAAATTTGGTTTGTTTTTACCCCTTAATAAGGATGCAGCTTTTGATGCAAGCCGACCAAGAATTTGATCATTTGCATCGATGATTAACCACTCCTTTTTAACCGTTTCTCTGTTGGCTGAAACTGTTTTATAGCTTAATGAATCCACTGTCTTCCTAAGTTTTATTGATATAAATATCCTGTTTTTTCAATCCCGAAAATTGTGGTTTGCAAAAATACAATTATTTTTATTAATACAAGTGATTTCATTAAATTCTTTCCAGCAATAAAGCACCCTTTATGAAACATAATTTATTACTTTTGTTAAGAAGTTAAGTTAATTTAAACAGAAATTAATGAAAACTAGCATGAAATTAACGGCAGTTTTTTCTCCTGAAGAAGAAGGGGGATATATTGCCTATATTGAAGAAATGCCCGGAGTGAACACCCAGGGCGAAACGCTGGAAGAAGCAAGAAGCAATTTGCTTGAAGCGCTGACAATGGTTATGGAAGTAAGACGTAAAATGGCGCAAAAGGGAATTTCATCCGTTAAAAAAGGATTTTCAAAACGAAAAATTATTACGGAAGAAATTTCTTTAGGAGTATGAAAAGACATGATTTTATTAAACATTTGGTAAAGAATACATTGTAAAATGCTCCGGGAAGGAGGAAATCATTCAATTTTTATTAATCAGGTAAACAATAAAATATCTTCCGTTCCGAGACACAGGGAATTAAAAAATAACCTTTGCAGGAATATTTGCAAAGACCTGGAAATATCCTTTCCTTTCTGAAAATTATAAAAATTCTGCTCACCATTTTTACGTAAACATCCGGGACAATGTTGGAGGTTAAGGTTCCATGATTTATATTGTGTAAGAATATATTTTTTTTATCTGTGCATATTGGAAATACAAATTCCAATATGCATACATATAAGTATTATCACGACTTCCTGTTATTTTTCCGGTTATCAGGAGTGTTGTTGAAACAAAACCCCTGCGAGGTAGGGAACGTTATTTGGCAGTTGTTTTCATAGTCTTTGATTTTATTGGAAAATAAAGGTTATCCATGCTGAAACACAAATTGTTAAATCACTACAATCTATATATCCTGGGGTTGATATTGCTGGCGATTAATTTGCCCGTATCCCTGTTTGGTATGAGTGTTTCAATTTTTATTTTACTCGGCAATTGGATATTGGAGGGGGATTTTAGAAAAAAATCGAACATTTTAAAGAAAAGAAAAAGCATAACTGTTTTTATTTCCATTGTCTTAATACATGGGCTTTGGTTATTGAACACCTCGGATTTTCAGTTTGCCTTTAATGATATCAAGATAAAACTATCACTTGTTGCCTTACCGCTGATTTTAGGAACTTCAAGACCGCTTTCGCAGAAGCAACTAAAGATAATCCTGTTATTTTTTATTTCATCCGTTTTTGTAGCTACTATCATTAGTACGGTTGTTTTATCTGGTCTTACAGGTCAACCTGTTACCAATATAAGAGACATATCCATTTTCATTTCCCACATTCGTTTTGCGTTATTAATAAACGTAGCCATTTTTTTACTGGGTTACTTTTTATTATCAAAAGAATACCAACCGGTAAGACTGGAAAAAGTAATTTATACACTGATTTTAGTTTGGTTGGTTTTATTTTTATTTCTGCTTCGCTCGAAAACAGGTATAGGGATTCTTCTGACATGTTTTTATATCTTTTTTGGTTTATGGGTAAGCCGGATTCCGAATTTTATGCTGAAATACTTTATGCTGATTATTTTAATTACCATTCCATTGTTATCCATTTCATACATTACAAGATCAATTGCCGATTTTTACAGGGTCGAGGTATTAGCCCCCGAAAATATTGAGCAAACTACTGTAAACGGAAGAACCTATTCTCATGATTTTGACAATAAGCAACTTGAGAACGGAAGGTATGTTTGGCTATTTCTTTGTGAAGAAGAATTGCACAATGAATGGAATAGAATAAGTACAGTTGATTATAACAGCCTTGACGGGAAAGGCCAGGAAGTAAAATACACTTTAATACGGTATTTAACATCAAAAGGTTTTCGGAAAGATTCGATAGGTGTTTCAAAACTTGATGAGGAAGATATTACAAATATCGAAGAAGGGTTGGCTAATTATATATACCGGAGGAAGACAGGGTTAAAACCATTGATTTATAATATAATCTGGCAGATTGATGTTTACCGGAAAGGTGGGAATCCGAGCGGACATTCTGTAACACAAAGAATGGAGTATTTAAAAACCGCAATTCAGATCATCAGGAATAATTTTTGGCTTGGTGTAGGTACCGGAGATCTTCAATCAGCATTTGAAAATCAATATGAATTATCCAAATCCCGGCTGAATCCGGAATGGAGATTACGTGCGCATAATCAATTCGTCACCTTTTTCATAGCATTTGGTGTTTTTGGTTTTATATATTGTGTTTTTGCTGTGGTATATCCGGTTATTCCCGAAAAAGGATTTAGAAACTATTTTTTCATGATGTTCTTCCTCATTGCATTTTTATCGATGTTGAATGAAGACACCCTGGAAACTCATGCCGGAGCTACATTTTTCTCCTTTTTTTATTCATTATTTTTGTTTGGAAGAAAATAACGCGGGGCGTTGAGCGCAGAGCGCAAAGAACAGGAAAGGCATGGCTAACCCGTCCGACCACTTTAGACGGTCCGACGGATAAGAGTAAGACAAGGTGGGGATAGTATAGGAATCAGTAGTTGTTCGATTGTAATTAGGTGGCAATTAAGTAGTAATAAAGTTGTAATTGGGCAATGAGGCAAAATGACACGATCCGCTTGGCGGAGAGCAAATAACAATAAACTATTTTTACTCCATGCCTGGAAAAAGATTGAAAAGATCATTTTATAACAGGGATGTTCTTACTGTTGCTCCGGAATTATTAGGTAAGGTGCTTGTCAGAAAATTTGATAACGGCATTATTTCGAGATTTGTCATTGAAGAGGTTGAGGCTTATCGCGGGAAAGAGGATCTGGCGTGTCATGCCAGCAAGGGAAGAACTTCACGAACAGAGATAATGTACCATGAAGGTGGTAAGATTTATGTATATTTAATTTATGGGATGTACTGGATGCTAAATATTGTAACCGGCGAAAACAGTATACCTCAGGCTGTTTTGATAAGAAGGATAGAAGGTTTTAGTGGTCCTGGAAAATTAACCAGGAACCTGTCAATTGATAAATCGTTTTATGGTGAGGATTTAGTTTTTTCAAAAAGAATCTGGTTGGAAAATAATAATGAAGGGGTTAATTTTTTTGCTACTTCAAGAGTTGGGATAAATTATGCCGGTAAATATTGGAAAAACAAACCATGGCGGTTTATTTTAAAGTAAATTAAAGGGCTATAACGATGGCAGACGGGTAGTCCTGATTTTATGAATTTTATACATTGGTTAGGTTATAACGATGATTAAAAAAAGAAAATATAGATCAGGAATCAGATTATTTTTTATTTTTTTCATTTCCTTTCTTATAACTGATTCGTATTGCCAGCTTGACAATAAGGCTTTTTATTTACCTTCCTCATTTCAGGCAGAAAAAGGTAAGTGCCTGTATTTCAGTTTTTCCAATTTAAATTTTACAAAGAACAATGAATATTTCAATAAAATTGCAGATGGTTATACCTTGTTTGGATACCAGGTAAATCCGGAAGTTGTATTTTTTCCTTCTGAAAATATTGGTATACGGGCAGGGATTTTTGTTTGGAAGGATTTTGGAAATAATAAATATTCGAGATTAGCTCCAACCTATTCTGTTTCTATTAAAAAAGACTCTCTTTCTTTTATTTTTGGGAAGTTGGATGGGAGCCTGAAACACAGGCTAATAGAGCCCCTGTATGACTTCGAGAATATTTTAACCGATCGTTTAGAAGATGGAATCCAGGTAATATATAACCATAGCTTGTTTTATCTCGATTTATGGATAAATTGGGAACATATGCTTTATAGGGGAGAAATGAAACAAGAAAAAGTATCCGGAGGAATTTCAGGAGTGGTAAAGATCTTTGATCAGGAAAGATTTGTTCTGGATATTCCGGTACAAATTTTTGGGATGCATAAAGGAGGACAGATTGATGCCTCACCTCTTTCTTTAAAAACAGTTTTCAACTCTGCTGTTGGTTTAAGTTTTCAATGGAATTCAGAAAATAATTCTTTTTTTCAGGGTTTCAGAACAGATAATTACTTTATATTTTATAATGATATTTCATTTGAAAAGACAGATACTTTCAGCAATGGACATGGAACTTATCTGAACCTGACTTTTTTAACAAAATATTTCGATTT
>DAOVQI010000295.1 GCA_030628785.1 Bacteroidota bacterium | reverse complement strand
AGTAGGTGTAATCTTCACTTGATTTTCTCCTTTCATTTTGTTTTAATTTTAAAGAACAATTAATACTTGCCAAGTTTTACAGGGTTGTTTTGCCGTAAGCAACCATTAAGATGTAGGTAAAGATACATGATAAAACCAGTGTCCAGGTTAAAGTCATTCCATGTTCAGCACCTACTTTAGCCATTGTTGTAACACTTCCGGTGCCAATATTATATCCAATTAAAAACAAACCGGGGCCGATGGCACTTAACCCAATAAGGATTTTCTTAATAACCTTATTATCTTTCATATAACGATCACTTAATGATTATCGCATGACTCCCTCAATCAATATAGTGACAAGTCAAACTTACAATGTTTCAAACCTTCAGTTGGCAATTGGCAAATAGCAGTTGGCAATACTGTGATATTTTCTTTTTTGTATTTCGAACGATACTTCTCAGGATTTCTTACCATATGAATTAACATTGCCAAAGAAAATGTTTTTTTATAAACTGTTAAATCCCGAAAACTTCCTGTCATAATCTCGGTTATTTTAGCTTTGAATACTAATTTCACCTTTTGCCAACTGCCTTATGCCAACTGCAAACTTTTAATAATCGTCAAAACTAAGTTGATGCCACATTAGTCTTTAGAATAAACCACTTTCCCTGCTACAATTGTCTTCTGAATGACCATATTACCTTCCTCAATAGTAAACAGGATTAAATCTGCTCGTTTTCCATGGCTGATTTCACCAAGTTCATTTAAGCCAAGCAATTTAGCAGGATTTGTACTTGCCATTTGAATCGCATCTTTCAAACTGCATTTTGTAAACCGCATCATGTTACCTACACATTTGCTGATTGGTGTAGCAGCTCCGGCTAAAACATTTTCAGCCGGAAATTTTACAACATTAGGAGTTAACAAAACCTTTCTTTCACCACGGATATACTCTCCGGGGGGAAGTCCTGCTAAATCCAAAGCATCGGAAACTAAGATAATATTATCCGGTCCTTTAACTTTACAGAAACTTTGAATCTCCTCTTTTGTAAGGTGGTATCCATCAGCAATAATGCTTGGGGTTAAACGGTCATCTGCCAATTGTGGCCAGAGCGGATTATGGTGACGGTTTATCATGTTAGCACAACCGTTTCCAAGGTGAGTGCTCATAGAAGCGCCGGCATCAATAGCTTTCTTGATATTTTCAGCCGAACCGTTATGATGTCCCAGTGAAACTACGACTCCGTTCTCCACACATTGCCGGATAAAGGGAATGGCTCCTGCAACTTCCGGGGCCACGGTAATCAGTTTTATTCCTTTTTTTGCAGCATTTTGATATTCCAGAAATTCCTGCCAATCAGGCCTCCTGATATATTTTTCAAGATGTGCACCACGGAAACCTTTTACCGGTGAGATGTAAGGCCCTTCAAGATGAAAACCGGGGATTGATGTACCAATTTCCGGATCATCCAGCGCCTGAGCTAAAATGGTAAAGTTTTTCTTTAACGCGTCATGATCGTTGGAAATCAATGTCGGGAAAAATGTAGTAACACCCTCTTTCCACAATTCCCTTGTTGCTTTACGAATTCCATTCAATGTTAAATCCTGACCGGCAAAATCAACTCCCATGTAACCGTTGATCTGAATATCTATCAGGCCGGGGGCTATAAACACTTTAGGAATACCAGTTTCTGCCTCCTTATGTTGAATTTCTGCAAACCTGCCATTTGTAATTTTAATAATGACAGGCTTACCATCCAGATAAAAATGTCCTTCTATTACCAGTGTATCCTGCTGACCTGCAAGTACTGAAAAAGAAAAAACAAATTGAATTAAGTAAATAATTATTGCGTTTTTCATCCTATAATTACTCATGATTATTATATATTCTAACGATCAACTTTTTATTTCTTCAGCGCTACCAATAATTCTTACTTCCAGCTTTGCATGTGGTTCTTTTCCTTCAGCTACGAATAAGCAATCAAACGTTAAAGAATGTTCTCCTTTTGATACTTTTAAAGCAGTAATATTGATATCTATTTCTTTAACTTTTTGCCATGTATTACTATACACAATAGCTTTATCACCACCGGTATACTTTATACTTTCTTCTGCTTTTAATGAAATTGGTAAAATAATTCTTTTATAATTATCTAGTTCTAATGTAATTTTTGAAATAGTTGCATCTTTAGCAGTCAGGATAAAATTTATTTCATGTTCTTCTGCAGGATTATTAAATATGAAGGTTGAATATAGCGGCTCCCCCGGTTGGCGAACTTTCTTTTCATGTTTGAATTTATAAGAATAAACCTGATACAGATTCCATTCGTTTTCGTTTACTGTTTCGAGATGAAATTCGTTGTTAATATCTTCCATCCGCTGTTTTTGTTCATCGGTGAAAGCATCTGCCATTCGAGCTTTTTCCCATTGGCCTATCGCCTGAAGAATTTCATCCGTATAGCCGTTTTCTTCAAGTACTCTAAATCCTGTAACGAATGCATACCCGGCATTGAAAGCTGCTGAGCGGGCAAGCATCCATTCAATATCCTCTATGGTAGTGTTATTCCGCATACTAAACCAGCCCAGCATACCCGGCATTAAATTGCGTTGGAAATATTTTTGGTTTTTCAATCTATATTCTGTTTGACTTTCGCGGAATCCTGCATACCAGGGTTCACCCCAGTTCATGCGGGTGTACATATGCCAAAAATAATGGGAAGTGCGACTGGCGTCAACTATTAAATGCTCTTTGATTTCATCTGAAAGATGTTCATACCAGGTATTTGTAAATAATATCTCTCCGTAATTTCCCATACCTGTCGAACGGTTTCCTTCCAATCCGTCGAAAGAAATCAGGTGATTCAATTGGTATTTCTGTTTGCAAGTCATCAATATCTTCTGCCAGAATACTAGAACCTACTTTTGCCAGCCGTTTATCAGGGACGGGTGTTACATAGGGATCATTTGTTGTAATAAAATTCGACAGGGTATGGAGTCCTACATAAATTCCTTGTTCTTTGGCTTTTTCCACACACTTTTTCAGTCCGTCCCAACCGTTGGTGAATTGTTCATTTAAATCGAAATGGCCCCAATTCCTAAATGGTCCGGGATGGTATAAATAGCGTAATCCTGCTTTCTTTGTGTATTCAATCGCTTTTTCAATATTTAACTCATTAAACCTGATAATCATATAAGCGGCTGAAGCTGTATGGGCAGTTTTACCCCATTCTTCATCAATAAGAGGATGAGGTAACCCTTCAGCCACTTCAATTTTACCTATTGTTTCAAGGGTATTTTCAACCTGGCAACCGAAAAGGGCAATTTTTGATCCGGTTACTCCACCGTCTTTGTATGACGGTGCAACATATTTATCATGATTCCAGTTTGCTATTATTCGATCCTTATTTCTATTCCTGCAATATGCCTGCAGAGTGCTTCCAAAGTTTTCTGGTTTAGCAGCTTCCACACGGTATAAAACATGACGTTTTCCTTCCTCACTTAAATCAGAATAATCACCTGACTCGAAAATGTCAAGTTGGGGCATACAATCATTTTTTTTCCAGGGATAACCACCTAAAGTTTTGGGGTTTAATGCCTGAATCCCTATTGCATATTGTTCTCCTTGTACAACACCTACTGTTTCACCAATGATTTTGTTAATTGTAGTAGGGTAGGGCCCCCAAACAATTAATTCAATATTTTCAGGATTCGAAATAAAAGCCAGTTCAAAAGTCAGGTGGGTTTCTTTAGATTCAACCTTAATTCCAGCTTCAATGTTATTTTCGTACTTAAGTACAATGATTTTGTTTTCTTCATCAAACCTTGCAGATTCAGGGTATAGCATTTCGTTTTGTATTCTTACTGACATGAATGGAGCAATAGTATCTTTCGCCAAATAATTACTCCCGGTGTTCTTATCAACAAGTTTGCTAATAACTCCATTCTTACTTAAAGAAATCTGAAATGAATTAGTATTAAATTCCAGTTCATTTGTATGATTAAAACATGAAACAAATAGCAGGCAACTAATAATAAATAAGGAAAATAAATACTTCATAATATTAGTGTTTTCATTACAATGACTAAAATGACTAAAGTTAAAAATGACTAAAATGACTAAAATCAACGAGACTACACTTTTAGTCGAACTTAGCCCCGATGGCTATCGGGGTGATCTCATAGCCTGTCCCGACGGGAAACAACAATGAATAACCCCTGTCGGGGTTTATTTGGTTGAATTCAATTGGAAATGAAGTAGTTATCATTCCGTAGCCCAACCATTTATGGTTGGGATAAAATATTAAACAATGCGTGATCAAGGACGTTTACGTCCTTATTTATTTTAAGGGCGTAAACGCCCTATAAGTTAATAAAATATTTCTAAACCCCAGACGTAAACGTCTGGGCTAATGAACTTTATTTTACTTAGTTGACCCTTAAAAAGGATTAATTTTTAAAATTTTAATAGCTAAGAAGTTTTTTCAAGGCCGACTGAAGACTGCCGACTGTGGACTGTCGACTATTAACTAATTATT
>DAOVQI010000021.1 GCA_030628785.1 Bacteroidota bacterium | reverse complement strand
TTGCTTTTTTAATTAATTTGCGAAACTATGTTCTTAATATGTTTATAGCTTTGGGAAACACAGATGCACCAAAAACCTTAAAATTGAATACATTTGTTATTATAAATATACAAATTATTTTAATTATAATAAATATGTTTTGACGAAGTTTATTTTCTTTGCAAATCGAAGTAAAAAAAATGATATTACCGGGAAACAAAAAAAATAAACCTTGAGAAGAAGTCGGGTTCTTCAAAGCAAGTATGCTATAGAGAAATTGGTATAGGGGTTTAGGTCGCACAAATTTAATAATAAATTATAATCTCGAATGCCCGGGATGGAAACAAAGCCAGATCATTCTATTTATTTCTCGGTTTGATTAAAAGCAAAACAAAAGATGGCTAAAAAGCAAGATAAAGATAATATGTCCTTTCTTGAACATCTCGAAGAATTGAGGTGGCATCTTGTCCGTTCTTTTTTAGCCATTGTCGTTATAGCCATTTTAGCCTTTATCTTTCGCGACATCGTCTTCGATCATATCATCCTGGCTCCAAAGACACCTGAGTTTTTCACAAACCGCAACTTTTGTTCCTTCAGCAAACTTGTTAATGTTCCCGCTCTGTGTATAAACTCAAAACCCTTTCAGATAATCAATATTAATATGGCTGGGCAATTTACTACACATATCATGGTATCATTGATCGCCGGGATCATTGTGGCTTTTCCATATATATTTTTTGAGTTTTGGAGTTTTCTCAAGCCTGCTTTATATAAGAAAGAAAAACGCCATACAAGTGGGGCCGTTTTCTTTAGTTCTCTTCTTTTTCTTCTTGGAGTATTATTCGGATACTATATTATCACGCCGCTATCTGTTCATTTTCTGGGTTCCTATAAGGTAAGTGAACAGGTACTGAATCAGATTAATTTGATTTCCTACATCTCTACAGTAGCATCCGTTACACTGGCCAGTGGAATAATTTTTGAACTACCTATATTAGTTTATTTTCTAACAAAAATCGGATTGCTTTCACCCGAATTTCTTAAGAAATACCGTAAGCATTCTGTCATTGTGATACTGGCACTCTCTGCAATCATTACACCACCTGATATTTTCAGCCAGGTCCTGGTTTGTTTCCCGTTGTTAATCTTGTATGAAATTGGAATAATGATTTCGAAAAGAATTATCGCCCAGGAAAAAGCAAAACTTGAAGAAGACTGATGATTTACTTACTGGTTCTGATAAAATTATTATCATTTAATTTGAGAGTTCTTAAATTCTAATTAAATTGATGCTTAAATTTAAACATTGTAACAATAAATATACAAATGCCTAAGAAAAGAAATGCCTAAAGTTAAAAGTGCCTAAAAAAAGAAATGCCTAATTAGTGCTTGCAAGAATACGTATAATGCTTTGTATTTTAGCCATATACAATAATTATTAGGTTTGAATCTTTTATGGCTAAATTATTAAATTGTTGTCTCATCATCACTGTTTTTTAGCAATTTAACAACTTAGCCCCGCCTGGGCGGGGCGATCTCATGAGCGAAGCGAGTAATTCAACAGTTTAACAATTCTATGAAAAATTCAACTGTTAAACTATTGCTTATGTCAATGATATTAATAACTTCAGATTTTTCTTGCAAAGACTAATTAGGATGCATAGTTTTATTTTGATGTACTGAATTACAGCATTATAAAATTTAGTATAAATTATTTTTTAAGAAGTCTGAATTTTTAATTCTGTGTGAAATGACTAAATTTGTTTTTCAATTTTATAATGCTTACAAAATTAGAGCCGTAAATACTAATAAAACTTTCTTTTTAACTAATCAGTGTGTTGAGAGGAAAAGAAACTCTTGAAAACTGAATAATCAACTTTTACATTAGTGCATGAAGTTACGTACCCAAAACCTGGTAAAAAGATATCGAAAAAGGGTTGTCGTAAACAAAGTCACCCTTGAAGTTGATCAGGGAGAAATTGTTGGTCTCCTTGGTCCTAACGGTGCCGGCAAAACCACATCGTTTTACATGATTGTTGGGTTAATATCCCCAAATTTTGGAAAGATTTTCCTTGATGATACCGAAATAACGAACCTGCCCGTTTATAAACGGGCCCAACGGGGTATCGGATATCTTGCCCAGGAAGCTTCAGTATTTCGGAAATTAAGTATTGAAGATAATATCCGGGCAGTGCTCGAAATGTCTGATCTGCCCAAAGAAGAACAAAAAGAAAGAACGGAATCCTTATTACTGGAGTTTGGATTACAGAAAATCAGGAAAAGCAAGGGTTTTCAATTATCGGGGGGAGAAAGAAGAAGAACAGAAATAGCACGTGCATTGGCAATAAAGCCCAACTTTATTCTTCTGGATGAACCTTTTGCCGGGATTGATCCCATTGCTGTTGAAGATCTTCAGGAGATTGTTTCCAGTTTGAGAGATAAAAACATCGGAATTCTGATTACAGACCACAATGTCCATGAAACACTTTCCATAACGGACCGGGCCTATCTGCTGTTCGAAGGGAGGATACTTAAATCAGGCACTTCAGAAGAACTTGCAAAAGACGAGCAGGTACGAAGGGTTTACCTGGGAAAAAATTTTGAATTAAGGCGGTAAGTATTTCCTTTCCGGTACAAAAAAATTAAATATCTTTGCCCCGGAATTTCACGCGGATGTGGCGTAATTGGTAGCCGCGCTAGACTTAGGATCTAGTGCCTTCGGGCGTGGGGGTTCGAGTCCCTTCATCCGCACGAGGAATTATACTCAACCGCTTAAACTAACGATGGTTGAAATCGACAGTTTTAGCGGTTTTTTATCAGGTTAAAATGCTAAAATTTCGCAGTAATGGATATCACAGAGGAAAAGGTTGACAATCTGAATGCAATACTCAAAATTCAAATCGGTAAAGAGGATTATGAATCAAGAGTTGGAGATGTATTAAAAGATTATAAAAAAAAGGTAAGGCTTGATGGATTCAGACCGGGTATGGTGCCTGTCGGGTTGATAAAAAAAATGTATGGAAAAGCTGTTCTGATCGAAGAAATAAACAAAATTGTATCAGAATCAATTTCCAAATATCTTATTGACAAAGACTTAAAAATATTAGGGGAGCCCCTGCCCAGCGACAAAGAGCAAAAAACCATCGATTGGGATAATCAGACTGATTTTGAGTTTGCCTTTGATCTTGGCCTGGCCCCGGAATTTGATATGAACCTGTCGAAAAAAGATAAAATTCCTTTTTATGAAATAAAGATTGACCAAAAGCTCAGGGATAGGGATATCGAAAATTATACCAGAAGATATGGAACATTCACGCCTGTTGAAATGGCCGGAGAAAAAGAAATGCTTAAAGGAAGTATCCGTCAGATCGATGCTGAAGGAAATATTACCGAAAATGGTATTTATGCTGAAGATACCTCATTTTCAATCGAAATTATAAAAGATAAGAAAATAAAAGATAAATTTGTTGGTGCCAGGATTAAAGATGTGATTAATTTTGATATTAAGAAAGCATTTCCCAACGATCAGGAGATTGCTTCAATTTTATACATAAACAAAGATGATGTACCAGCTTTAAGCTCCGATTTTCAATTTACCATTAATGAGATTTCCCGGTTTGAAAACGCTGAACTAAACCAGGAGTTTTTCGATAAAGCATTTGGAAAAGATAAAGTAAAGACAGTTGAAGAATTCGAAATTTTAGTGGAAAACGAAATCAAGAATAATTTAACGCGGGAAGAAGAATTTAAATTTTCACTGGATGTAAAGGAAAAGACAATCAATAAACTGGAAATTGAATTACCTGTTGAATTTCTTAAGAAGTGGTTGTTCAGAATAAACGAGGGAAAAGTTGCCAAAGAGGATATCGACAAGGATTTTGAGAAAGTTGAAAAAGACTTAAAGTGGCAACTTATTAAAGATAAAATAATTAAAGAAAATGAAATTAAAGTTACCGAAGATGAGGCTCTCGATTATGCAAAAAAGGTAACATTGATGCAATTCCAACAGTATGGAATGACAAATATTCCTGACGAACAGTTGGAAAATTATGCCAGGGAACTGCTTAAAAAAGAAGAGGAAAATAAACGAATATATGAGAAAAAATATGAGGAGAAAGTGATCGAATTCATTAAAGAATTGGTAAAAATTGATCTTAAGGAAGTTACAAATGATGAATTTAATAAGTTGTTTGATAAAAAATAAACTCTGGTTATGCCAATTCCCATTATTGATAATCTGGAGCTAATCAGTATGTTGAGGGGGGCAGAATGTTATAGGTTAAATGTTATAAGTTATATGTTAATTGGTAAACAAATTGTTAAATTGCATAATTGTCAAATTGTTAATTTATTTATTTAGTAATAGAACCATTTAACAATTTCCCAAAGGGACAGGTATAATATTACTCGTCAGACCACTACTGCTGCCGGGCAATTAGTTTAGATTTGAAACATTGCAATTATGTTATGGTTTATTTAAAAAGTTAATGCATTTTAGTGGTCAGACGAATAGGTTACTAAAAAACAAGAATATACGGGGTAATAGCATAATATATGTTTCGTGAAAATCCAGCTTATATCTTATAACTTATAACCAATAACCTATAACAATTAACAAACGGTCATCCTGAATATAAAAAAGAGACTCTTTAAAACTGAATGGTTACAATAATTTCATAATTTTGATCTTAAATATTATTTAAAATCTACACAAATGAAATCAAAAGACGATTTTCGGAAATATGCCATTAGTCATCTGGGAATAAACAGTGTTACATTTGACAGCTATGCTTCATTTCACAATAACTACATCTCACCCACCATCATTGAGGAACGGCAGTTAAACGTTGCTTCAATGGATGTATTTTCCCGTCTGATGATGGACAGGATCATTTTTTTGGGCGTTCCTATTGATGATTACACAGCAAATATCATCCAGGCACAGTTATTATACCTTGATTCTACAGAACCAAACAAGGATATCCAGATCTATTTTAATTGCCCGGGAGGATCGGTTCATGCAGGATTGGGTATTTACGATACCATGCAATATATTGGCTCTGAAATCGCCACCATCTGTACAGGCATGGCGGCTTCTATGGGTGCTGTATTATTAACGGCCGGGAAAAAAGGAAAGAGATCAGCCTTAAAGCATTCCAGGATAATGATTCATCAGCCCATGGGAGGAGTACAGGGACCAGCTTCGGATATTGAAATTACTGCGAGGGAAATACTAAAGCTGAGAAAAGAATTGTATACCATAATTGCTGAACATACAGGCAAACCTTTCAAAGAAGTTGAAAAGGATTCAGACCGCGATTACTGGATGACAGCGGAAGAAGCAAAAGATTATGGTATGATAGATGAAATATTGTTACGGCAGAAAAAAATATAAAAGTACCTGAACTATAACCACTTGTTCATCATTTTTGTATATTTGTGGTTAATTGGAGTCTGTATTTGGTGATTTAATTCAAAAATTGTTTGACTTTATGGACTGACACTAATTAGTTTGAAGTCATATTAATTCAAAGGTCTTCATTATGGATAAATGTTCGTTTTGCGGAAGAGATAAGGGAGAAACCAACCTGCTGATTGCAGGGATTTCCGGACATATATGTGACCATTGTATTGAACAGGCGCACAATATAATTCAGGAAGAAACCCGGAATAAAAGCGATTTTAGTATCGATAAAATTCAACTCCTGAAACCGGTTGAGATTAAAAAGTTCCTGGATCAATACGTGATCGGGCAGGAACAAGCAAAAAAATACATATCTGTTGCTGTATATAACCATTACAAACGGTTAATGCAAGGTCTCCCGAGAGAAGATGATGATGTGGAAATTGAAAAATCCAACATTATTCTTGTTGGCGAAACGGGAACGGGAAAAACCCTTCTTGCCAGAACCATTGCAAAAATGTTGCATGTTCCCTTTACTATTGTCGATGCCACGGTACTGACGGAAGCCGGATATGTTGGCGAAGACATCGAGAGTTTGTTAACCCGGCTCTTACAAGCAGCAGATTATGACGTAAAAGCAGCAGAGAAAGGAATAGTGTTTATTGATGAAATTGACAAGATTGCCCGAAAGAGTGACAATCCTTCCATAACACGGGATGTTTCCGGTGAGGGTGTACAACAGGGCTTACTGAAGTTACTGGAAGGAGCAATCGTTAATGTCCCGCCTCAGGGAGGAAGAAAACATCCGGAACAGAAAATGATACCCGTCAACACAAAGAATATCCTGTTTATTTGTGGTGGTGCATTCGATGGGATTGAAAGGAAAATCGGACAACGGTTAAATACGCAGATTATAGGTTTCAGTGCCAGCAGAAAAAGGGATCAGATCAACAAAAACAATTTGTTGCAATATATTGCGCCTCAGGATATTAAGGCATATGGCATGATACCGGAAATTGTCGGAAGACTGCCGGTATTGACTTATTTACAACCCCTTGACAGGCAGGCTTTACGGGATATACTTACTGAACCTAAAAATTCCATCATTAAGCAATACATTAAATTGTTTAAAATGGACAATATTGAACTGAACTTTAAAGATGAAGCTCTTGATTATGTTGTAGAGAAAGCCATCGAATTCAAACTTGGGGCAAGAGGGTTGCGTTCCATATGTGAAGCCATGATGATGGATCCAATGTTTGAACTCCCTTCAAAAGAGCAAAAGCAATTGACCGTTGATCTGAATTATGCAAGAGAAAAACTTGAACAAGTTAACCTCAAAATTTTAAAAGCATCATAAAAAAAAGGCGACCGATCCGGCCGCCTTTTTTTATATGAATCGATTTATCTGGGTTTAACCCTTTGTTTCAGCTTAAGGAGAATTTCCCTGGTTTCACCGTCTTTTGTAACGGTTGCTTTATTATCACATACTCCATCACCATAGTCGATAACAATGGGGGATTTTTCACCTACTTGAATTTCAATCGAGCCGCTTTTTATAAAACGACAACTTGTTGCCCATTCAAGAGCAGTAAGAATTGTGCGTGTATAGGATTCTCCCTTGAAATTCGTACCGCTGGCTGAACCTGTAATGAAATAAACATCATCCCAACGATTCCATGTGTCATCTCCGGCAACCCACTCCCTGGTCCTGGTAAATTCCCTTGTAATCACGATGGTGTCAGGAGTAGTAATCCTGCCGTTAACCAATTCAATGGTGAAGGTTAAATTATCGTTATTATTCCTGCCATTATTGGTTACGGTCTTTGTGCCCTCAACATGAATGCCGTTTATATAATAATTTTCAAGCTTAACGGTCTTTACCGAACCGGGGGTTCTGTACCGGCCTGTTATAGTAATGATAATTTTGCCTTTACGTGTCTGGCCATAAAAGCCTTCACATTCAGTATCGCCATAATCAATAGTTATGACCTTTGGCCACCAGGTGCTGTCAGGATGATCAACAGTTACGGAAGGACATGTATCGGAAACTGTGGCCGATTTTAATCCGCCACCCCAAATCAAGTTATCGATAATACTTACCGCATTATCAACTGAATTCATAATGTCATCAAAGACGGCTTCTGTAAGAGCATCATCTTCAGCTTTTGCCACATCATCATCTGTGAGACCTGTTTTTACATCATCCTTTTGGCAAGCAACAAAGAAAAAGGATGTTGCTAAAACCAAAGAAAGGATATAAATAATTCTTCTTGTTTTCATGGTATTCGGTTTTTGTTAATAAATAATTTTTCTTGATTTCGACTTTTAGATAAACTTCACTCCAAAAGGTTTAATTTAAGGTGGTAAAAAAAAAGCGGATATGAATCTTTTAATATACCGAATGGGATTTTTCCTTTACTTTTTTTTGCGTTTGTAAACCGTATACGAAAAAGAAAAATTATTGTTTTCTTCCGGTCCATGATCTTCCTTTTCAACCAACTCCCAATCATCATAATTAATGTCAGGGAAAAAAGTGTCGGCTTCAAAAGATTTGTGTACTTTGGTTATATAAAGACAGTCGGCTATTTTAAAAAACTGACGGTAGATCATTCCTCCACCGATAACGAAACATTCTTCATTATCAGGACATTTTGCAATAGCTTCTTCAATGGAGTATGCCATTACACATCCTTCAATTTTCTCTCCCTCAACATCGCTCAGAACAATATTGGTCCGGTTTGGCAGGGGTCGAACAGGCAACGATTCATACGTATTTTTTCCCATAATTAACGGATGACCTGTGGTTAATCGTTTAAATCTTTTCAGATCATCGGAAATATGCCAAAGTAATTTATTATCCTTTCCGATCGCATTGTTTTCAGCGATGGCAACAATGATTGAAATGGTCTTCATTTAATGGTTTGTAGTTTGTAGTTTGTTGTTTTTGTAGTTTTTAGTTTATAATTCGTCAATATTAATCGGCTATATACTGCCCTTAAATCTGTATTCTCCGCCTCATGTGCGTACGGAAAGACCCTAAGGGTTTTACCTCTTTGGGTAAATTTGATTGAACCATAAAAACCCCACTGCCAGATTATATAATGATATGCTGTAGGAATGAAACCCTTAGGGTCTCCTGGTTAAAAATCCGCAATTACTCGTTCCCACAATCTAACACACATGCCACTCGTGAGGTTTTGCTGCACAAAACGTTCGAAATTCGAAATTCTACATTCCGCACCTATTCTCCCTTTCACCTATTCTTTCATTATTCCCATCATTCCCCTGTAGAAATAGCTCCTTCGTCACATTTCACAGGGCAGGCATTCTTCCATTATTACTCGCTCCCAATGTCGTTATTCGCTCCCACAATCCAAGCACTGGAACCAGCTCATGAAGATTGGCTCTTACTTCGTTCGAGCCAATCGTTCGCTCAAACCTGCTCGTGAGACATTCTGTTCGCTTTGCTCACAGAATGGTTCCAATCTTTTTCTTTTATCTTTCAAACCGATATCTTTCCTTTAATATGTGGATGCGCCGTGTAATTTTCAAGAACAAAATCCTCATAAGTAAAATCAAAAATACTTTTTATCTCCTGATTCAGCTTCATGGCAGGTAATTTGAACGGTTCCCTTGACAATTGTTCCTTTACCGGGTCAATGTGGTTCAGGTAAATATGAGCATCCCCAAGAGTATGAACAAAATCTTCAGGGATAAGTCCTGTAACCTGCGCAATCATCATGGTCAGAAGGGAATAGGAAGCAATATTAAAAGGTACTCCCAGGAAGATATCTGCACTCCTTTGGTACAATTGACAGGAAAGTTTACCGTTTGATACATAAAACTGAAATAATACATGGCAGGGCGGCAGGGCCATTTTATCGAGTTCTCCGGGATTCCAGGCACTTACGATATGTCGTCGCGAACCAGGCTTATTTTGAATCGACTCAATAACCTGACTAATTTGATCGATCTTCCCTCCATCCGGAGTTGGCCATGAACGCCACTGGTAACCATAAATATGGCCTAAATCACCGTTCTGATCAGCCCACTCATTCCAAATGGTTACGTTATTATCGTTTAAATATTTAATATTGGTATCCCCTTTTAAAAACCATAGAAGTTCATGAATGATTGACCGCAGATGCAGCTTTTTAGTGGTCATCAATGGAAAACCATCCGGAAGATGAAACCGCATTTGATATCCAAAGACACTTATTGTACCAGTCCCCGTACGGTCGACCTGTTTTACTCCGTTTTTCATTACATGATCAAGCAAATCAAGATATTGTTTCATCCTCTGTAATTTTTTACCCGCATCAATACTTTAAGATCCATTCCGCAAGATCCCGGATTACGTATTCGGGTATGTGATTTTGTTTGGTATACTCTGCCGGAGTGCTTTTTCCCTCCCCTTCCATAAATAAATGATTTAATTTCGGATAGGAAACAAACTTAACTGATTTTTTCCCGGAGAGGTTTTTTTTCCAAATATTGAAATCTTGCATGGTAACCTGATAATCTCTTTCCCCCTGAAGCAACAGGATTGGAATTTTCAGTTTCCTGGCTGATTTCACCTGGTCATAATCGCGCAGATAAAGCCAATAAATTGCCGGCGTGTGGAAAGGCAGACTATCCTTAGGAGTTTGTGGGGACAAAGAGCGGCTTTTTACACGACCAACCTGCTTCTCAATTTCCTGCAAATTATTTTGCTCATCTTCGGTAAGTCCATCAATAGAAAAAATATAAAACATTTGTTCCAAAATCAGGTCTTCCACAGGCCTTGCGTTGCCGGCCATCATGATCACTCCGGCAATATCCTTTTGTAACTCCGCAATTCTTGGTGATGCAATTGCACCAAGACTATGACCGAGTAAAAAAACATTATTAACCAGTATGTTTTTTTTTACAAATTCGATCGCCGCAACAGCATCTTCTATTGTTTCTTCTTCAAGGGTAAAATTGTCTAACTGAAAACTATCCCTGTAAACCAGGGTTCGTTTGTCATAACGTATTGTTCCAATACCTTTTGCGGCTAATCCCAAGGCAAGATCAAGAAAGGGTTTATTGGGGCCGATGGTTTCGTCCCTGTCATTCGGACCGGAACCATGAACCAGTACCACAACCGGGAAAGCAGTAACATCTTTTGGGTATGTGAAGGTTCCCGGCAGGATAAACCTTCCGGAATGAATTTCAATTTCTTTCTCAAGGTATGAGTCCTGTCCTGCATAAGGTGGAATTTTTTCATTCTCTTTCGGTTTCGGTGGAACAAAGAAGAATCCTGTTATCTTATCACCTTCCTTTGTATATACCAACTTTACATCAAGGACTGCGTTTTCAAATTCACATGTCTGATAAACGATATCATAATTTGGTATTTGTTCCGTATGTGTATCCGTATGTTTTTTAAACTTACCCACCTGAGCATTGACACTGCTCCAAACTTGTTTCAGTTTTTCTGGAGGTAGTTGTTTTAAAACTATTTCGTCGAAGCAGGCGGCTGCTTCCTCAAACTGTTCAGACGTTAACAGAATCAGGAACTTGTTGGATACGTCGATCTTATTCTGTGAAACCTGGGCTATACTATTTAGACATCCAAGCCACAAAATCAGAAAAACAAATAAATTGTTCATTTTAGTTAATTTTTGTAAAATGAGCTACCCAGCCGCCTCCCGGTGCCATTTTAACTTCAATTTTTCCTTTTGCTGAAACCTTTTGTACCAGCTTTTTATAGTCACTTGCATAACGATGTGCATTTGACCCATCATGGAATATTTCGGCATTATATTCCCCATCATCGAGAAAAGACAGATCCAGGCTTAACACTCTTGGTTGCCAGTCCGTCATTCCTCCAACATACCAATCATCTCCCTTTTTCCTGGCAATCAGTACGAGATCTCCCACTTTTGCATCAAGCACAATCGTTTTATCCCATACAACCGGAACTTTCGCCATAAAACGGAAACATTCTTTTTCTTTCAAATAATTCGATGGATTATCAGCGAGCATCTGGAGAGGACTTTCATATACCACGTACATTGCCATCTGGTGAACCCGGGTGCCCTGGCTCATAGGCCGTGAAAAAATGGATTTAAAGTTTTCCTTTTGTGCATTTACCATGGCTCCCGGTGTATAATCCATCGGACCGGCAAACATTCTGATAAATGGTATGGTTACATCATGTTCCGGATCCACAACCTCGCTCCATTTACACCATTCCAGGCCTCGTACTCCCTCCCTGGTTATTACATTCGGATAAGCACGCCTCAATCCGGCTGGTTTATAAGCACCATGAAAATCAACCAATAAGTGTCTTTTTGCAGCCTCCCTGGCAATTCTGTGATAAAAATTAACCATCCACTGGTCATCTCTTTGCATAAAATCAACTTTTATGCCTTTAATTTCCCATTTTTCAAACTGTCCCAGGGCCTCCTCGAGTTGATCATCCAGGGTTTTCCAGATAACCCAAAGAATAATACCGACATTTTTTCCCTTTGCATATTCAACCAGTTCATCCATATTGAGATCCGGATTGAAATCAAGCAAATCACCCAGCTTATACCAACCTTCATCCAGTATTATATATTCTAATCCATGTTTTGAGGCGAAATCGATATAATATTTATATGTTTCAGTGTTTACTCCTGCCTCAAAATCCACACCATAAATATTATTCCAGTTCCACCAATCCCAGGCTACCCTGCCGGGTTTTATCCAGGAATAATCTTTTAGTTGATTTGGTTCAGCAAGTTTAAATACCATTTCACTTTCGATCAGGTCTCCATCTTTTTCCGCAAAGATCAGAACCCTCCACGGGAATTTTCTTGTTCCGGTGGTTTTGGCAATAAACTCCGCTCGTTTTACCACCGGAACATCCCTGTTACTTTTCTGTTCAACTTCCAATGCAACCGCAGGAAAAACACCATTCAGTGAAGTGCTCCCGGTTCCTTTCAGCCACATTCCCGGATAATCCTTCAGATCGGATTCGGTTATACCGACCTTCAGATCTTCGCCTGCCACAATCAACGCCGGCAAACTGGCTAATTTTCCGGGGGAAATTTCACTTAGCGGCTGGTAAATATAGGCTCGCTCATTGTGTGAGAAAAAACGCTCTTCTTCCGGATAATAAACAAAAAAATCCTCAGGAAAATTAAACTTTACTTCTTCCTTCAGGATTTTTATTTCCCCTTTTTTCGTGGTTTCAAAACGATAGGCAATACCATCATTGTACGCTCTGAAGATCAAATTATAGTTCCCTCTGAACTGAATTATTAATTCCGAAAAGTGATTATCAATTTCCCTGTTTTTTTGTGGCACAACCGGATATATTTTCTCATTAATCATCCTGTTGTTTGTTTTCCATACTTTCGGATCTTTACCCAAAACGGTCTCATTCTCAAGAGTAAGGGAAATGGTTGATGGGCTTAGAATGGTTTTTTTATTAAATACCACTGAATAGCTTATTGAACCATTGATGGTAATTTTCAGTTCGATCTTTTTGTCAGGAGAATATAATGTGTATTCTTCTGCATCCACATTCTGACTTAATCCAAAAAGGAATATCAGGCTTAAAAGGAGTATTGAATTTCTTTTCATCAGATAATAAAATAGTTTATAGGTACAGGTGTTTAGATGTCACTTCTAACATATTGATTTTATGTGTCTTGATTTCTTCATTATTTTCCTTTTTTATTTTTAGATCTGGCATAAAAAAAAATTAACGGATTAAATAAATAACATTTAACTAATAACTTATAACATATAACATTTCATAACTATCTATTTTCCCTACTCTTCAACACACTGATTAGCATACGGTTCAAGGCATCCAAGTATGATCCCGTTTATCCTAAAATCACTCCAATTATGGTTGCAGAGAGAAGCGATGCCAGGGTTCCGGCTAATAGAGCCCGCATACCAAACCGGGAAAGCAATACCCGTTGACCGGGGGCAAGAGATCCGATTCCACCAATTTGAATACCGATGGAAGCAAAATTGGCAAAACCGCATAGCATATAGGTTGCCATTACAATTGATTTTTGTTGAGTAAATGCTCCGGCATCTTTGAGATCAGCCAGACTAATGTATCCAATAAATTCAGTCAGTATAATTTTTTCACCCAAAACCCTACCCACCAAGGTCATGTCTTCCACCGAAACACCAAGTATCCACATTAGAGGAGCAAATGCGTAGCCAAGAATGAATTCCAATGACAACTTAGTGTACTGTCCATCGGTTACCCTCTCGATAACCGGATTTAAAGTAGTCCAGTCTCCGATCTTTGCAAAAACATAATTGAACATGGCAATAAAAGCGAGGAATACCAGGAGCATGGCGGCGACATTAACAGCCAGGCGCACTCCTTCCTTTGTTCCGTTCGATATGGCATCAAGTACATTTTTACCGATCACATCCCTTGAAATTTCTGCCTGTTGGCTGATATCCTCTGTTTGGGGGACAAGGATCTTGGAGATTACAACCACCCCTGGAGCTGCCATAACCGAAGCCGTTAGAAGATGTTTTGCAAACAGCAATCGCTGAACCGGGTCATCGCCACCCAGAAAATTTATATACACAGCCAATACACCACCGGCAAGGGTTGCCATACCTCCGGCCATAACCAGTAAAATTTCGGATCGGTTCATTTTTTCAAGGTAGGCTTTGATCATAAACGGAGATTCTGTTTGTCCCAGAAATATGTTACCGGCAACAGACAAACTTTCAGCCCCCGACAATTTCATTAACCTTGTCATTACCCAGGCGAAAGCATAAACCACTTTTTGTATGATGCCGTAATAAAATAAAACACTGGTTAGGGCTGAGAAGAAAATAACGGTAGGCAATATAGTAATGGCAAACGTTACAAGGGGTGGTTCAATTTTACCGGTCGACATGGACTTAAAAAGAAATTGTGTTCCGTAATTGGTAAAATCCAGAATTTTTACGAATATTTTTCCTGCATACTCAAAAATAGCCTGAATGAAAGGGACCTGGAGGATGCCAATTGCCAGAAGGAGTTGCAAAGCCAGCCCTGTTCCCACAACCTTCCAGGAAATGGCTTTGCGGTTACTGCTAAAAATATACGCAAGAAAAATAAGAAAGAACATTCCCAATAATCCCCTTAACAATTTCATTAAAGTGAACCGGGGTTTGAATGCGTTTATGTCGAGAAGCACCTGACGATGTTCCTCGTGTGATACTACTACCTGACTGCTATCTTCAGGGGTTATCTTGTCTTTTGGTTCAATACCTGCCTGTAATGAAACGGTTAACAAACTATCCTGCGGTACCGAAGATGAATCGAACGAAACATTTTGAGCGGGAGCAAAAATTGACCGGGAAAGAAAAAAAATCAGAAAAAGAAGAAAAAGCGGGTTCTTTTTTTTAGGACACATAAAATTTAGGCTTTTTTCCGGCGGTTCATCTCATCACGGATCAACGATGCCTTTTCATAATTTTCTTTTTTAACTGCTACATCAAGCATTTCCTTCAACTCCTGAGCGGTATATTCCTTAAATTCATCACCTGATTTATGGGGAGGGGGCTTATCTAAAGAAGAACGGATTGGTTTGTCGTCAACAATTTCTTCATCCACTTCATTTTCAGCATCCAATACAATACCCGATTGTGACATGATATCTTCTGTTGTAAAAATCGGACACTTAAAACGTAATGCAAGGGCAATGGCATCAGATGTGCGGGCATCAATGGTAACTTCCCTTTCTCCATTTACACAAATAAGTTTGGAATAAAAAACACCTTCTTCAAGCCTGTAAATGTTCACCTCCATCAGGGTAATATTGAAAGCTGTGGCAAAGCTTAGAAAAAGATCATGGGTTAAAGGTCTGGGCGGAGACAATCCTTCCAGCTGAATAGCGATTGCCTGTGCTTCAAAACCCCCGATGATAATCGGGATCCTCCTGTCGCCATGTTCCTCGGTGAGCACTAAAGCATACGCACCTGATTGTGTCTGGCTATACGAGATACCAAGAACATTTAACCTTATTTTATCCATACCTTAAAAAAAATGAAAGGAATCATTTCCCTTTCCCGGAAGTCATATACAAATATATAATGAAATCCTTATCATCCGACAACTATAAGCTTTTTATTTTATACGTATCGGAATTTACTCTCCGCCAGCCCTGTGAAATACTGCTCTGCAGTAAAGGCTTCGCCTTTATTCCACAGGGTAAATTTGTGAAACTATGTTCTTTTATTATACCAAATATTCCTATTTACGTTTTAGAACTTTAAACCCGACTGTTTTTAGATATAAAGGATGCGGGTTTTTCTTTTTTTCACGGGAGGAAACGAAGCTTCATGTCCATGTTTCTTGCCCAGATGGTGAAGCTTGAAAGTCTTTAAAAAATTTAGCAAAATTATTAACATCCCATTATATGCCGTTGCATAGTTTGCTTGTATTGTTAATAATTTAGTTTAGTAAATATTTTTTTACTTACCCTTTGGAGTTTTTCGGGACGAAACAAAAATTGCTGTTAATTCATATGCAAATTTCTTAATTCGTTTCAATAGTTTTTCCTTGTTCAAATTATTTTTTTATCCATTTATAAATCTCAAAAAATTCTTAATTTTTTGTAACTTGCTTGATGTTATTTTCTAGAACAACATCATATGAAATTAACTCATAAAATAATTACAATTCATGTTTTTTTATTATCCTGCGTAATTTCCGTTTCATATTCCCAGGTTGGAATTGCAGTTTCGGGCAAAATTATTGATGCTGAGAATAAGAAACCAATTGAAAAGGTTCATATTATTGTTAAAGGAACAGAAAATGAGACAAAAACCAACCTTAATGGGGCATTTATTATTTCTGATTTTAGCAGTGAACCTCCTGTAGCAATTATTCTTTCTAAAGATAGTTATCAAGCAAAAGAATTCATTGTAACAAAATCATTATTATATGGAATAGTTATTACCCTGGAGAAGAAAAAAGATAGAATATCAGGTAAAGTGGTTAATAGAAGTGACAAAAAATCAC
>DAOVQI010000082.1 GCA_030628785.1 Bacteroidota bacterium | reverse complement strand
CAATTAAAAAATACTATGACAGCGGTGTAAATTTCTTTGATACGGCAGATGCTTATAATAACGGAGAGGCTGAACGGGCCCTGGGAGAATGTTTATCCGGGTTTCCCCGGGATAATTTATTCATTTTATCCAAATGCTGGGCTCCTATGTCTGAAAATATCAATGATCGCGGACTATCCGCCAAGCATATTATTGAGTCATGCCATAAAAGTTTAAAACGGTTGGGTACAGATTATTTAGATGTATTCATGTGCCATCGTCCCGATCCGGATACACCGTTGGATGAAACTATCAGGGCAATGGAAGATCTTATACGCCAGGGCAAAATATTATACTGGGGAATTAGTGAATGGCCTGCCCATCTGATTACACGAGCCAACAGGGTGGCTGCTGAAATTGGAGCGAGACCGATAACTGTTAGCGAACCAAGATATAATTTGCTTTACCGGTTTCCGGAGAGGAATCTGTTCCCGGCCACTGAAGCAGAAGGAATCGGCAATGTGGTTTTTTCTTCACTGGCCCACGGCATGTTAACTGGAAAATATAAGCCCGGAGAAGAAGCTCCGGCAGGTACACGTGCTGCCGATAATGATACCAATACGGTGATTATGAATTTATACTGGACAGAAGAAAATAAAAGGAAGGGGCAGGAATTAGTAAAAATTGCTTCAGAAATGGGGATTAGCGCTGCTCAATTATCCATTGCCTGGTGCCTTAAAAATTCGGCAGTTACCAGTGTAATTACAGGGGCAACCAGCCTTTCCCAGGCTGAGAACAATTTACAAGCAGCTGATATTGAAATTCCGGATGAGGTAATGAATAAGCTTGGAAAAATCTATCCACCAGTTGAAACAGTGGAGAGCGAAGGCATATAGAAATTCATGATTTTATTCAAAGTATTATATGATTTAGTAGGGTATTTTCCTTATTACGGACATTATAAAGCATTGGAATAATGGAATACTGGAATAATGGGAAATTGGGGGTGTATTATAACCATATTTATGTAATCATTCCTGCGAACGGCTTTAGCCCTCATGAGCGTAGCGAATAACGCAGGAATCCATTAACTAATAATAAAGATTTTTTTTTGTTTTTTTCTCTCCCCGCTTTTTTTATTTACTTGATTATTACCAATTCTAATTTTCTATAAGACAATGAGAATTATTATATTTGACATATAATGTCAAGCCAAAAAAAAACAATTTGAAAACGACAGGTGAGATCATAAGGGGAAAAAGACAATCCAAAGGTTTGCTTTTGCGGGAATTAGCTGCAAAATTGAAGGTCGATTCTGCTGTTTTAAGCAAGATTGAGCGAGGAGAAAGAAAAGCGAAGAAAGAACAAATTATACAAATAGCTGAAATACTCGAAATGAATAAAAGAGAGTTAATCGTTGCGTGGTTGAGTGATAAAATTATTCATCAAATTTCAGATGAAGAGTTTGGAAATGAAGCTCTAAAATTAACTGTACAAAAAGTAAAACACTTTAAAAACAAGAAATTATAATGTAATTAAAAATCGAACGATTACAATATCAGAAAACTGCCATTAAATCTGTTGACAATTTGTATGAACCTAATAAAAAAAACACGTTAAACAATGCCTGTTTTGAAAATAAATAAACCATATACCATTCATACAAGCCGTACGATCATGTACCAAGAACTAAGTGATTTGATTACCCTTGGTACTCATGAGGAGAGAATAATCATTGCTGAGAATGTGCTTAAAAAAGCATCCAGATCAAACCTTGAGAAAACACTCGGCTTTCTATCCCGCATATATGATTTTAATATTCAAAATGAGCTTTGGAAGGTATTCACATATTTATGGCCTTTTGCAGAAGAAAAAGATAAGCGATTACTAACTTTACTTTATGCGCTGAAAAAAGATGATTTAGTACGATACTCACTTAAAATAGTTTTGGATACACCAGTAGGTGAAAGATTAAATTTGGATAGTTTGAAGAAGGCATTGGAAGAGCAGTATCCTGCGAAGTATTCACCAATTACTTTGCACTCAGCAGCCAAAAATTTAGCATCATCATGGAAACAAGCTGGCTTTATTGAAGGTAAAGTAAAGCGAGTTAGAGTACGAACAAAACCTGGATACATACCAGTGGTTTTTGCCATATATCTTGCCTACTTATTTGGCGAAAGAGGAGAAAATCTTTTTAAAACATTATGGACAAGGGTATTAGAGTTATCCGAAAGTGAAATTAGGAAATTGCTTTCTGAAGCGACTATTAGAGATATTCTTGAGTACAAATATGCAGGAGGTATTACAACCATAAGTTTTGAAAAACTATTAAATAAAATTAACTAAATGGCTACCAGGATAGATGATTTAGTGAATAACTATGAAAAGGTATTAAAAGAACCCTGGACCCATAGGCTATCAGGGCAGGAAAAAGTGTGGTTTCTGGTTTATGATCCTGTTGAACAGAGGAAAGTTGCTTTACGAATTGGGGATTTTGAAAGAGTTACCAGAAAGAACAATAAAAATTGGGTTGAGATCGATCTCCAGGATTGCTTTCCGGAATGGATGAAAAACCATGAATACCGGAATGCCTATTTTGCTGACCCTGAAGCCATTCAGGATCAAATTGAATGCGATTTCAAAGAATACATTGTAAATTATATTTCTCAGATTATTAAGGGAGTTAAAGATCTTGAAAATACAGTGGTGGCTATTAACAATGTTAGCTCCTTGTTTGGATTCCTAAAATTATCCGATGTTTTAAGTGAGATTTATCCTTTAAACAAAGGAAGGATTCTGATCTTTTTCCCCGGAGAATACCACAACAACCATTTCAGGCTAATGGATGCCCGGGATGGATGGAGTTATTTAGCAAGACCAATAACAGCATAAAATATATCGATTATGTTAAATAAGGAATTATTTGTTTTAAACCCAGACGAAAATAACCTGAAAAATGATGGAGTTGCCGATTTAAGTACATCAAGAGATGAACCCTTAGGTCTGGAATTGTTATATCATGAGATAAAGACATTTGTGTGCGAAGGGGAATATGAAAAAGGGCTAGTCAGAATACTTAGCACGTATCTAAGAAATCTTGACCAACCAGAGCAACCGGCTGTTTGGATAAGTGGATTTTTTGGAAGTGGAAAATCTCATCTTCTGAAAATGCTTACCTATTTCTGGGAGGATTTCAAATTTAACAATGGTCAGAGTGCCAGGGAAATTAAAAAGCTCCCTGAAGATTTAAATGATTTGCTGGTCGAATTAAGCCGTAAGCAATCAGTCAATGGATCATTGGTTGTACGAGGAAATTTGCGAGATTTCCCTTCAAAAGATCTCAGGTATTCCTTTCTTCAATTATTGTTGAATTCCCTTGGACTGCCCAGTCATCTACATCATTTTCAATTTTATTATTGGTGCCATTCTGAAGGTATATTAAAGGATTTGAAAAAAATAATAGAAGATAGCGGTAAAGATTTCCGTTCTGAATTGAATAATCTTTTCGTCTCAAAAAATATTGCAGAAGCCATTATTAAATTAATTCCTGGGTATGCTGAAGATGAATCACAGGTGCGTGAAAACCTAAGAGTTAATTTTAAGCGTGTCGAAACTATTAATAGGGAGGAATTTCTATATACCATTAAAAGTCAGATTCTTCCATTGTATTTCAAGGAAATTCCATGCACACTTGTTGCATTAGATGAAGTACAGCAGTTTATTGGATCTGACGAGCAGAAATCATTCGATGTCCAGGTATTGGCCCAAGATCTGTGTAAAAATTTTGATGGTCAGTTACTTTTAGTAGGCACAGGTCAAAATGCGTTGACTGAAACACCTCTGTTACAAAAACTTAACGACAGATTCACTGTAAAGGTCCCTTTAACAGATAAAGACGTTGAAACCGTTACCAGGAAAACCGTCCTTGAGAAAAAAGCAACCGCCATTACAACTATAGAAAAAAAGTTGGACCAGAAAATTGGGGAAATTTCAAGGTTATTGGATGGAACCGAGTATGGATACACCACAGCGGATAAAGACACAATGGTGGCAGATTATCCTATCTTGCCTTCCACACGAAAATTCTGGAAAAAGATATTGCAGGCCATCGATGTTGCAGGAACGTCTGGACAGCTAAGGAGCCAGTTGAGAATTGTGGATGAAAGTGTGAAAGCCGTGGCGGATAAAGAACTTGGAAAAGTGATCCCGGCTGATTTTATCTTTGAACAGAAAAAACATCAGTTGATCCAAAATGCACTGCTGTTGAATGATCAAAGCAATATTATTGAAGAGTTGTATAGCAAAGGTGGAGACAGTGCACTCAAAGCACGCATTCTGGCCATTACCTTCCTTAGCGATCAACTTCCGAAAGATACTCCCCATTTCAGGTTAAAATCCGATAAAAAAACCATTGCCGACCTGCTTATTGACAACATGAATAGCTCGACAGATGATTTCAGGAATAAGATAGGGTTGCTGATCGATGAACTTGTAAACACAGACAAACATTTGATCCCTATTGGTGATGAATATAAGCTTCAGACCCGTGTGGGGGCTGAATGGGAACAGGAATATACAATGCAAGCCAATAAAATCAGAAATGATGATGAAAGGTTATATAGCTTTAGAAAAGAAAAGATTATCAATCACTTACATAGTAGGCTTAGAACAATATCCATTCTGCAGGGAAAAAGCAAAGAAAGAAGGGAATATTATTTATATGATGGTGAAACAAAACCTTCCGCAGCAGATAAGTTGAACATCTGGTTCCGGGATGGCTGGCTCGAAAGTGAGAATACTTTGCTGGATGAGATCAGGGCTGAAGGAACGGATGAGTCATTAGCCTATATTTTTATTCAAAAAGTAAAGGAGCAGGAATTAAAAAGGGAGATCATAAAATACCTGGCTGCTGAGGCAACATTGAACGAGAAAGGAATTCCGTCTACACCCGAAGGGGATCAGGCCCGGAGAAGTATGGAAACGCGCAAGAAGATGGCACTGATTCAAATTGGTGAATTGGTAGATTCTATATGTAAAGAGGCAAAGGTTTACCTTGCAGGTGGGACGCTAATTGACCAGGGCTCCTTGGCGGAGAATGTGAAAAAAGCACTGGATGATGTGTCCATCCGGCAATTTCCTGATTTCAGAAAAGCGGATTATAACGGTTGGGCCAAAGCACTCAGAAAAGCTTTAAACAATAATTCAGAAGCATTGAGAGAAATTGACTATAACAACGAAACCAAAGACCATCCCATGACTGCCGATATCCTCAATTTTATTGGTAATGCAAGCAAACAGGGTAAAGAGATCAGGGCTAATTTCATCAAATCACGTTTTGGCTGGTCTCAGGATGCCATCGATACCATGCTGGTGGTGTTAAAACTAACCGATCATATTACAACATCCGAAACCAATCTGAACCAGAAAACCATTGCCCAAGCTTCTTTTAAACAGGAAAGCTTCACACTGACTGCTGTTCAGAAAATTGAGATCAGAAAGCTTTACCAGGTTGCCGGAATTCATTGTAAATCGGGTGAAGAGTCGAGGAATTCCAATGAGTTTCTCCGAAAGCTGGACGATTTGGCTGAACAAACCTATGGCGATGCACCCAAGCTCGAATCAGTGGATAAATCGTTAATACAGGAAATTGAAAACCTGGATGGTAACGAACGATTATTGAAAATCTTCGAAAACAAAGATCAGTTAAAATCCGATTTTGAGTTATGGACAAAACAATCGGAAACCATTGGTAAACGAATACCAGAATGGGAAATTCTCATCGGTTTGAACCGGTTTGCAACTGAAAATAAGGAAACGAAACCCATCAAAGAAGAGATCGATGCCATACGGAACGAACGCCTGATCCTGCGCGAACCTGACCCGATACAAAGCCCTTTGTCCAAAATGACCGATTATCTGTGGAACGCTTTAAATGAATATAAAAAAGAGTACAACCGTATATGGGATGAGAAAATGGCGGAACTGCAGACCAATGAATACTGGATAAAAATACAACAGGAAGATAAACACAGGATACTGGTCGAGCAAAATATCCTGGCCAAATCTGAAATAAAGGCTTATGCTTCCAGCGAATTACTGGTACAATTGAATAAAATATCACTGGATGCATGGGCTGATAAAGTATCGGCATTGCTCAATAAATTTCAAAATGCCATTGATGAGGCCATTAAACTTTGTGCCCCGAAGGCCGAACCCTATAATTTGCCCAGGCGAACAATTAAAAATGAAACTGAGCTGGAAGCATACCTGGATGAATTGAGAAAAGAGATCAAAAGTTTATTAAATAACGGGGATGTAATTTTGAAATAAACTTATGGCAACACTCAATTCAACACAGCGCAGTTTTTTAGAAAAGACCATTGTTAAAGCACGGCAACTTTCTGAAGCTGGTGCTTTAAAGGCTCTGCAAAACCTGGCCATTAACCAACCGGAACCGTTTCACCATATGGACACCAACCAGCGGACCCTGCGTAGGCGCTTGCGTTCGAAAGCCCGCTTGCTTGGGGATGAAATAATAAACGGGAAACAACAGAAAATTGACCACTTAAGCTATGAACTGGCTTATGAGTACTGGCACAAGATGTTGTTTGCAAAATTCCTGGAAGCCAATAACCTGTTAATTCATCCCGTACACCAAATTTCGGTTTCCTTTGAAGAATGTGATGAATTTGCCCGGGAAGAAGATTACCCGGATAAATGGACGGCTGCTGCCCATTATGCTTCCCACATGCTTCCTGCCATTTTCCGGCCCGAAGACCCGTTGATGCAGGTGGAATTTTCAACCGAAGACCGCCTGGCACTGGAACAACTGCTGGAAAGCATTGAAGAGGAAATTTTCATTGCCGGTGATAGCCTGGGATGGGTGTATCAATTTTGGCAGAGTGAGGAAAAAGAAAGAATTAATAAAAGTGAGGACAAAATTGGTGGAGAGAAATTGCCTGCTGTAACACAGCTTTTTACCGAACCCTACATGGTTCATTTTTTAATTGATAACTCCATTGGCGCTTGGTGGGTAAGCCGGCATCCCGGTGAAAAGCCTCCGGTTGAGTTTGAGTATTTACGGTTATTGGACGATGGCACACCGGCAGCAGGCAATTTTGAAGGCTGGCCGGATGAAACCAAATATATCACCACTCTTGACCCCTGCATGGGTTCCGGCCATTTTATCGTGGAACTGTTCAATATACTTGCACCGCTGAGGATGCATGAAGAGGATTTCTCTAAAGAAGATGCGACAAGGAAAGTTATTACCGACAATTTACATGGACTGGAAATTGACACATGTTGTACCCAGATTGCCGCTTTTAACTTGGCATTGACCGCCTGGAAATTCAATGGAAAGCATATTGAGTTACCTGAACTAAACCTGGCTTGCAGTGGAATTGCACCTACAGGGAAAAAAATGGACTGGGTAAAGCTGGTAGGGAATATCCATACTGCTGATAAAAAACAGAGGTTGGAAAATGGTATAGGGATGTTATATGATCTTTTTCAGCAGGCCCCTGAACTGGGTAGTCTGATCGATCCGTCCACCATAAAGCCCGATGCTTTTACTGCAGGTTTTGATGAGCTTCTTCCCGTACTGAAAAAAGCCCTTGAAATTGAAGCCAACGACGAAGCGATTGAAAGGGGTGTGGTTGCTTCTGGTATTGCACGCGCTGGTCAAATCCTTTCAAATAAATACACTTTACAAATTACTAACGTACCCTACCTTTTTAGCGGCAAACAAGATAAATTTCTTGCTGATTATGCTATCAATAATTTTAAAAATGCTAAAGGTGACCTTGCTACTATTTTCCTCAGTAGAATGTTGAAAATCACAGAAAAAAGCGGTGTAGTTAGTTCTGTCATGCCACAGAACTGGTTGTCGTTAAAATCTTATATGAAATTTAGAAAAGGATTACATAAAAATTTTTGCTGGAGTTTTATTATAAGACTAGGAACGAAAGGATTCCAAACATCGATGTGGGATTTTAATGTAATGTTAATTGCCATAAAAAATATAAAACCAAACGAATCTACTAGTTTTTCTGGTCTTGATGTATCTGAAGCAACAAATGTAAATGCAAAAAGCGAAATGCTTCTAAAAACAACTATCAAAACTCTGAATCAATTTAAACAGCTAGAGAACCCCGATAGCATTGTTACTCATTCGGATCCAATCGATGGTTCACTATTGAATGAATTTTCATATAGTTACCATGGTTTAACCACAGGCGATTTACCACGAATGAGTTTTGCATTTTGGGAATTGGAGGATAGAGTGGACATTTGGATCCCATTTCAGGGAACTTCAAAACAGACTAAGCATTTTGGTGGTTGTGAGTCCCTATTACGATGGAACAATGGTGAAGGCCCAATAAATGAATTATTAGGTGCAAGAAAGGATGGGACAGGTGCTTGGAATAAAACAGGTGTTATTATTAGTCAAATGGGAGATATGCCAGCAAACTTATACTGCAAATCTGCATTTGATAATAACACAGCAGTTATAATCCCAGATGATGAAGCACACTTACCAGCTATATGGTGTTTCTGTTCATCTCCTTCTTATAAGAAATTGGTTAAGGTAATAGATCAGAGTCTTGCAGTAACAAGTACAACAATGGCTAAAATCCCCTTTGATCTTGTAAACTGGCAAAAAGTGGCAGAAGAAAAATACCCAAATGGTTTACCAGATCCCTACTCTGAAGATCCAACCCAATGGTTTTTCCATGGCCATCCCAAACCAAGTGAAAATCCATTACAAGTTACTATAAGCAGATTATTATGTTATCAATGGCCTGCCGAGAAGTATGAAGAAATGGAACTGGCAGATGAAGCCAGACAATACATTAAAGAAATCAAAGTATTTGATCATTTGGCAGATGAGGATGGCATTGTGTGCATTCCTTCAGTCAACGGGGAACAGCCTGCTGCGGAAAGGTTGAGAGATTTTATTAAAGAAGTATGGCAGGAAGACTGGGATAACAATACCATTTCAAACCTTTTAAGACAAGCGGGTTCCAAAAAACCAAACCTGGAACAATGGCTGCGGGAGGAGTTTTTTGAGCAACATATCAAACTCTTTCATAACCGGCCCTTTATCTGGCACATATGGGATGGAAGGAAAGACGGGTTTTCGGCACTGGTCAATTACCACAAGCTGGATAAAGCCAATTTGCAAAAACTTATCTACACCTATCTGGGAGATTGGATCAGGCAATGTGAACACAAAGTTAGAAACAACGAAAGCGGAGCTGAGGGTTTGCGATTGGCAGCCAGAAAACTGAAAGATCAATTGATCCTCATCCTGGAAGGGGAACCCCCCTATGATGTTTTCGTCCGCTGGAAACCGTTGGAAAAACAACCCATAGGCTGGGAGCCGGATATCAATGATGGGGTGCGGTTGAATATTTATCCGTTTATACAGGCAGGTATCTTAAAGAAAAAGTCCAACATCAAATGGGGCAAAGACCGTGGCAAAAACCCACCCGGTACCTCCTGGGGTCCGGACCGGTATAACCGGTACGAAGACCTGGCAAACGAGTATAAACTAAAAGATGAGCAAGGGAAAATCATTGCTCAATTAACGAATGAGATAAAAAGAAAAGCAAGAGACGAAGCAAATAAAAATAAGGAAGATGATTTAAAATAGTGTGTTAAAATACTAAGTAAAAATATGGGGAAACGTGAAAATTACCTAAGTAAAATTGTGAATGATATTTATGGATTAAGCTACATTAAGATTGCAAAACCTGATTTTTATAAAAGTGAATTTAACAAAGAAATTAAGCAGGTTTACCTGGCACTTGATGGTATTGGAGATACTTATCCAACAAGGTACTTTAGACCCGATAACATATGCAGTGATTTCTCCATTGAATTAGACGAAGAACGACATTTTAACAGGTATAGATTGATCATACATATTCCGCTGAAAGCGGACACCCATTCCGGAAATTAACGGACACTTTTCTCGAAAATTATTTCTGTGTAAATCTAAAAAAATTATTGCTTTTTTTTCAAAATTTTTCTCATCGAT
>DAOVQI010000408.1 GCA_030628785.1 Bacteroidota bacterium | reverse complement strand
TGATCCAATATATTATGTTGGTATTTTATAAACGTATCCATTACCAACAGAGTATTGGATTCCTCTTTCACCAATTATCAAGACAAATAGTAGAAGATAATATTGTTCAACATCATTTGTTAATATTTTGGGACCTGATCGAAAAATTAAGTGAGGTCACAGGAATTGATATTATTGAAGTTTTTCGCCAAATAATACGTGATGATGATGTTCCCGAAATATTTTTAAAATTATTACAAATTGAAAAAACAGAAAAACTAGTTGCTTAAACTTGACAGGTAATACATATAAAACTAAATATCAGGAGATTAGGAGATTATTTTTCTTTATTTTTTTAAAAACATTATTATTAATATTCTGATTTCCAATTACTTCTGAAGTAGGAAATGTTTATTAATTAGATAAAAATTTCAATCGCACAACACGTTTGTTTTACTCATTCCTTTAAGCATTTTTATGTATGAAGCAAAGGATTTTATACCTTTGCAGGCTGAATTCGTAAAGGGTTTAATTATACCGTCTTATGGAATTGTTATCCAATAGTTATTTCGCTTTGTTTCTGATCATTTCTTTGGGTTTTATCCTTGGTAATATCAGAATTAAGGGAATTTCGCTTGATGTGTCAGCGGTAATATTTGTAGCCTTGGTTTTTGGACATTTTGGCGTTCAGGTACCGAAGGATTTTCAAGTTATAGGATTATTACTTTTCATTTATACTATTGGTATTCAGGCAGGTCCGGGATTTTTTCAGTCGTTTAAAAAGGGCGGGGTACAACTGGTTTTGATGCCAATTGTTCTGATCCTTGTTGCCGGTATTTCAACTGCCATTCTGGTTATCATATTCCGGATAGACCCGAAAATTGCTGTGGGTCTGTTTACCGGTGCCTTAACCAGTACTCCGGGACTGGCTGCGGCAATCGATAGTACAAATTCTTCCCTGGCATCCATAGGTTATGGTGTTGCTTATCCATTTGGGGTAATTGGCGTAATATTGTTCGTCAGATTTTTACCCAAACTATTGCATGTACGTACCGAGACTGCTGAAAAGGAAATAAAAAAGAAAACGTTGCAAGAATATCCGGAAATAATAGGCAAGAATTTTATAGTAGAAAACCAGATTATTTTTGGAAAGACCATAGGTGAGCTTAATATACGGTCAATGACCGGTGCCAGTATCTCCAGGGTTTTAACGGAAACATCCGCAATTGCGCCTTCTTCAGAAACAACTTTACATAAAGGCGATTTAATCAAAGCTGTTGGAACAGAAGGGGCTCTAAAAAAAGTAAAATTACTCATCGGGTCAGAAACCAACCAGGAAATACCGTTAGGTAAAGATTATGAGGTCCAGTCTATTCTGGTTACAAACAAAAAGGTAATCAATAAAACCATCGGACAACTGAACTTACTGGCTGGTTATAATGCTACCATAACCAGGATCCGCAGAAGCGGTATCAATATTACACCATCTTTCAGCTCACACATTCGCTTTGGTGATAAACTAATGATTGCCTGCGACAAAGAAAACATGAAAGGAGTAATCCGCCTTCTGGGGAATGACAATAGAAAACTATCAAACACCAATTTCTTTCCTATTGCCGCAGGAATTGTACTGGGAGTTCTGCTAAGTAAAATAAAAATCAGCTTTTCTGATAGCTTTACTTTCAGTCCGGGTCTGACCGGGGGCGTTTTAATCGTTGCATTGATTCTTGGATATTTTGGAAAAACAGGTCCTGTTATCTGGACCATGTCAGGAAATGCAAATCAACTATTACGACAACTGGGCTTGTTGTTTTTTCTGGCAACCGTAGGTACTCATGCAGGTGAACATTTGGCAGATACTTATCATGTTTACGGTATTAAGTTATTTTATATCGGGGCGATCATAACGGTAATACCTATGTTTGTAAGCGCCTTATTTGCTCATTATACCTTTAAGATGAATCTTTTAATTATTTTAGGGGTCTTAACGGGAGGTATGACAAGCACACCGGGTTTAGCAGCCGTAGACTCTATGACGGAGACCAATACCCCTCACGTTGCCTATGCAGCGGTATATCCTATCGCAATGGTATTTATTATTATTTGTGTACAGATTTTAACTCTTATTTAGGCAAATACGGGCTCAATACAAGCTGTTTGGTGTAATGTCATTTTTCATCATAAAAATGCCGTACAATGGTTCTTAGTTTTTCCGGAGGCACTTTTCCTGGATCGCTCAAATAGATCTCATGATGTTTCCCTTTGCATTTTAATCCCTTATTATCCAACTCTGATACTATTTTTTCAATGGTGATATGAACCTGGTCATAAGGGCCAACATGTAACATTTGAACTGCTTTTCCTCCTGATACTGTTTTAAATTGCAACTTGTCCAATGCCGGCGAATCTTTTTTTTCCTTTAGCTCATTAATTGATTTTTCAATCAAAAAATCAGTTACATAATCAGCCTGCATGATCATACAAGCCCATTTCCATTCATCCTTTTTCTCCACATCAAATTCCTGCCCATCCATCCACCAGATCGCTTCGAGAGGTGGGATCACAAAATCAAAATAGTTTTGTGGTTGAAGCTCTGGTTTTTTCTTCAACATAAACTTTAAAGTATAGGCTATACCATAAAGAGATTCAATGGCTTCCTGAAATTCAGGATTTCCCTCCGGAGGACCTTTCCCATCTACGGATAAATATTTCATATCAGGCACTTCCAGATAAGCAACCTTCTTTGGTGATGCCGAATACAATGTTCGGAATTCTTTTTTAAAATCAATTTTTTTCATCTT
>DAOVQI010000039.1 GCA_030628785.1 Bacteroidota bacterium | reverse complement strand
ATAATAAAATTAGAAGGAAGCTGAAGAACTTTCCCAAACTGGTAAATCAGGAATTTCTTTTTAGCCAGGACATTTTCCTCATCCGCTATCTGAACACGGGCAAGGTCAGGGACACGGTAATACAATTTCGCAATATTTTGTTCCTCTGATCCCTGCTCCATTACGATGGGTTCCAGGGGGTCAGTTTTGCCGGTCCTTGCAACCTCAATGGTAATCGGTCTACCTGTGAGGTCATTTTCAGGAAGTATGCCTTTCTGAGGAGAGAACCGGAACAGGATCAGTGGTTCATCCCCATTGGTTTTTTCGGGTATAAATTCAAATGTATAAAAATAAACTTCGGAAAAAACTTTTCCGAAAAACAAGTCAAGGTACTCCTCTTCCATTCTGGTTAATTCTCTCACTGCTGTTTCCATTGCAATCCCTTCCGGAAAAACACCATTCTTTCCTCTCAGCACCATCACTTTTCTCCTCCTTGTCAGACGTATAAAGTTAGCTGCGTCTTTTGCTTTCTCATCCATTGTTTTCATAATGGTCTTTGTGCGGAGATACGGAATTCTAATCATCGCCGTATCTGTTTCAATAATGCGGTATGCCGTGTCTCGTATTTCCTTCTCAAATTTTTTCATTGTCACATTTGGAAATACAACTCCTTCATACTTTTGAGGAGCAAGATTCAGGTATGTTGGTAAACTCCGGTAATAGTCGGGGTCGAGAGAAAGGATCAATCCCTCCCTGGTAAGTTCAAGCACATTGCTTCTGAAATCACCCTGGGCTTCGATAACGTAATAATGTTCCGGATCAATTTCCTCATAGAAATTAAATTCAATATTTGAAATCGACCATTCCTCTTTATCTTCGGTTACTCCCTCCTTAATACCAAGGTATTTTTCTGCAAAAGCTTGATAAGGGCCCTTTCGGTATATGGTTTTTCTGGCCTCGACATCAATTTTCAGTATTGTTTTTGGAAGCGCATAAATAACACTTCCCTGCTTAATGACATTTGTATTGCCAAGTGGCTTTATGGTACTCATAAAGGTTACAGGAGGGTTACAGGCAGTAAAAAACATGAAAGCAATTCCTGTAATATACAATTTAGGTTTCATCTCCTTGATTTTTTTTATTCTTGTGACTATTTTGTTTTTTCGAGGCTCTTTTTTGTTATGTGTTATAGGCTAAAGGTTATACGTTATACGTTATACGTTATACGTTATATGTTAAAAGTAATAAGCTGTTCGCAAATCATTATCATATAGTAAATAATAAAAAAGAATTTTAAAAAATGACAATCGAATGACTATTTAATAACTATCGTCCAAAGGACTCCTTCGGAGAATGACCTTTCAACCACCTCCCCCTCCCTTCGGTCGGGTACTCCTCCTTTCCAAGGAGGAGAATTTTGCTTGGAGAAACCCGAAACTTGAAGTCTTAAACGTTAAACTTCAAACCCGAAGCACAAAAACCGGAACTTTGAACCAGCACCCCCGCCCGTACCGGACGGTACGTTCGGGCGGGCAGTACCTGTGGCACCCAGCACCAAAGTATTTCATATTTCCAAACACTCAGCATCCGGCAATTAACGTATAACTTATAACATATAACTTTTAACATTTTATATCATCCTTTTTCCTTTCCTCTCAGCTCACTGATTAGTTACACATTCTTTATCCTTTTAAACGCATGTCCAAGATAATCTATTATGTCTGAAGCGATCAGTGCCTCCTGCCCAACGTGTTCCACGGCAAGATCACCCGCTAATCCATGAATATATACACCAATAATAGCCGATAATTTCGGGGAATATCGTTGGCCCAGAAGCGAAAGGATAATGCCGGTTAATACATCACCGCTTCCTGCCGTAGCCATACCCGGATTGCCGGTTGTATTAAAATAGCAGGTCCCATCAGGACATGCAATAGCGGTATAAGCACCTTTTAACACTACGTAAACTTTATATTTTTGAGCAAATTCGATCTGTACCCGGTTTCGAGTAAAGTGATCTTCTGTATTACCTGCCAAACGCTCAAATTCTTTCGGATGAGGTGTAAATATACTGTTTTCAGGCACTTCTTTTAACCATTCTTTTTGTGATCCAAGAATATTGATTGCATCGGCATCCAGAACAAGAGGGACTTTTGCCTTATTCAGGAGTTCCCTAATGGCTTTTTGAGAATTATTTTTGCAACCAATTGCCGGTCCTGCCCCAACAGCATCATATTGGTTAAGGTCCGGCACTTCAGTAAAAAGTATATCCGACTGATCAATACTGATCATTGCTTCGGGTACTGTATTCTGTATAATCTGGTAACCCAGTTTTGGAACATGAGCTGTAAGTAAACCGATCCCCGTTCTTAAACAAGCTCCCGAAGCCAATACGGCAGCACCCATTTTACCATAACATCCCGAAATCAATAAAGCATGACCATAAGTTCCTTTATGGGAAAATTTTTTACGAAGCATCAGGTTTCTTCTTACAAATTCCCTTGTTACAAAATAATGACTTGCCGGCATTTGGTCAATAATGTCCTTATGCAGCCCGATCGGCAGAACGTACCAGTCACCAACAAAGTCCTCATTTTCAGCAAAGAAAAAAGACACGTTCGGGAACTGAAAAGTTAAAGTTAGGTTTGCCTTTATGATATTGTTCTTATTATTCCCGGAATTATCTTCCCCGAACAGTCCCGATGGAATATCTATGGCAATTACTTCAGCGTTGCTTTGATTAATATAATGAACAATTTCAGCCGGAAGACCTTTCAAAGGTCTGGTAAGCCCTGATCCGAAAATACCATCAAGAACCAATTCATCTTCACGGATATCCGGGAATTCATTTTTTTCGGCAATAGTACAAAGTTTAACCTTTTTCTGCTTTTGCAGTCTTTCAAAATTAATTTTCCAATCTTCTGATACTTTATCGGTAAACTTTACATAATACATCTCAACCCTGAAATTTTTATCAGCAAGCATTCTAGCCACTGCCAATCCGTCGCCACCATTATTACCGGGACCAATAAATATCTTAATGGGTTTCCTGTCTGAATACTTGTCAATAACCCAGTCAAATATCTTACCGGCTGCCCGTTCCATTAGATCAATAGAAGGAATTGGCTCATTCTCTATAGTGTATGCATCTATTTGTTTTACCTGGTCGGCTCTAAATATCTTCATATTTTAATTTATTCAAAGGTAATCTTTTACAAAAATAACAGGTTCAGTTCATTATTAAAAAATTCTTTTAAGCCAAATTATGAAATTTTTTATGCTACTTAAAAAAGATGTTTATATTTGTTGAAATTCATTTAAACCAAATTAAATAATAAAAATTTAAGACCATGTTTAGTGAGCATCCCAAAGGACTATTTGTAGCATTTTTTGCAAATATGGGTGAGCGATTCGGGTTTTATACCATGATCGCTATTTTCAACCTGTTCTTGCAGGCAAAATACGGATATAATGCTGCCGAGGCAGGTCAGATTTACGGTATTTTCCTGTTTTTTGTTTACTTCCTTCCTCTTTTCGGTGGAATTATTGCCGACAAAGTGCTTGGATACGGTAAAACCATCAGCATTGGCCTTGTGGTAATGTTCGCTGGGTATTTCCTGTTAGCCCTCCCGACAACCATGAACAGTGGATTAATGTTAGTGATACTTGCTCTTGGGGTAATTTCACTGGGTACAGGACTGTTTAAGGGAAACCTTCAGGCCCTGGTAGGGAACATGTATGATGACCCCAAATACAGTTCCAAAAGGGACGTTGCCTTCAATATTTTTTATATGGGTATCAATATTGGCGCCATGTTCGCTCCGACAGCGGCAGAAGAAATAGTAAACTGGATTCTGAAGACCAGGAATTATTTCTACGATGCAAGGATACCAGCCCTGGCTCATAAATTCGTTGATGGAGAGCTGGGAAATGCATCCGAGTATCTTGCTATTGCCCAACATCAGGATCCTTCTGTTACTCTTGATTCTTTAGCTCAATTTTCCGAAAGCTATGTGAATTCATTAAGCCAATCCTATCACTACGGATTCGGAGTTGCCTGTATCAGTTTAATTGCTTCAATGCTCATTTTCTGGGGTTTCCGGAAATACTACAAACAAGCTGACATTTCCGAAAAACAAAAAGCTGCCAGCTCAGAATATAAAGATCAGGTTATCAAATTAACTCCGGAGCAGACCAAACAAAGGCTAATTGCCTTAGGTCTAATATTCTCTGTTGCTATCTTCTTCTGGATGTCTTTCCATCAGAACGGACTATGCATGACCTTTTTTGCAAGAGATTATACTGTTCCTTCAGTTGATCGACCCACCAACCTGTTGTTTGACCTTTTCGGTTTATTGCCTGCCTTCCTGTCTGTCGTGGGTCTTATTTTCCTGTTCAGGAAAAAGAGCGATGTAAGAACCAGGCTCATTGGCGCTGCAGCCTTTGTCGGGTTTGCTTTCCTTACCTACATAAGGTATCAGGGATACGACGATATGAATGCATTCACACCTCAGAAATTCCAGCATTTTAATCCTTTCTTTATCGTTGCCCTAACACCAATCATAGTAGGCCTTTTCACCTATCTTGGCAGAAAAGGTAAGGAACCCTCAGCACCAAGAAAGATTGGTATCGGTATGATCATCACTTCGGTGGGGTTCTTAATTATGGTTTTTGGTTCCTTAAGCCTTTTAGGATACAGTCCCAAAGAGATCGGCGGATTAGTTGCACCGGAAAACAGACTGATATCGGTAAATTGGTTGATCTTTACTTATTTTACCCTAACGGTGGCTGAACTGTTTATTAGCCCGATGGGGATATCCTTTGTTTCTAAAGTTTCACCACCAAAATACAAGGGAATTATGCAGGGTGGATGGCTGGCTGCTACAGCTTTGGGAAACTATCTGGTCAGCGTTATCGGCTGGTTATGGACAAAAGTTCCGTTGTGGACTTTATGGGCCATCCTGGTTGCTTGTTGCTTGCTTTCCGCCATGTTTATTTTCTCCATCATGAAAAGGCTGGAAAAAGCTACTCAATAAAATTTTGAATTATGAGCAAATTAGTTATTCCAAAAGGGTACAAAAGTATTCTGGATGTAAAGAGAACAGAAAAAGCCATTAAACTGGTTAAAGATCATTTTCAGATGAATCTTTCTGCTGAACTTAAACTAAGGAGAGTAACTGCTCCCATGTTTGTTGTAAAAGGCACCGGGATCAATGATGATTTGAATGGAATTGAGCGCCCTGTCAGTTTTGCCATTAAAGATATCAATAATATAACCGTTGAGGTGGTTCAATCACTGGCTAAATGGAAAAGGTTAATGTTAGCCGAGTTAAAAATAGAAACAGGCAGAGGAATATATGCGGATATGAATGCCATTCGTCCTGATGAAGAATTAACCAACATCCATTCCATCTATGTTGATCAGTGGGATTGGGAAAAAGCTATCCGTCCGGAAGACAGAAACCTGGATTATTTAAAAAACACCGTAACCAAGATTTATGAAGTTCTCAAGAGGATTGAATTTGTGATTTTTGAAAATTATCCTGAAATCAGGGAATTTCTTCCTGATGAAATCACCTTCATCCATTCAGAAGAATTATGCGAGTTATATCCGAATCTGACGCCAATGGAAAGAGAGGATCAGATTGCCAAAAAACATGGTGCTGTATTTATCATTGGTATCGGTAATGCACTGACGGATGGCAAACCTCATGACGGACGGGCTCCGGATTACGACGATTGGACTACAGAAACAATAAACGGGTACAAAGGGCTAAACGGAGATATCATCGTCTGGAACCCGTTGTTTGAACGTGCACTTGAGATATCTTCAATGGGTATACGGGTGGATAGAGAAGCGTTGATCCGGCAGCTTAAAATCCGTAAAACAGAAGAAAGAAAAGAATTGTATTATCATAAGAAATTGCTCAGTGGTGAATTGCCAGGTTCAATTGGTGGAGGCATAGGCCAATCCCGTCTCTGTATGTTTTACCTGAAAAAAGCGCATATCGGGGAAGTTCAGTCAAGTGTCTGGCCGGAAGAAATGATCAAACAATGTCTTAAAAACGATATCCATCTTCTTTAGCTGGCTTTTAAAACATTATTCCGGATTGGTAATTTGCTAATAAACTATCAAACCAAAAGTCAGGAAAGATCAGGCCATACCGGTCTGCTCAAATTGTCTGGAGAAAAGAAATTGGAAAGTAGTTTAAATTTTTTCAAATACTAGCCTTGAATGATCCATAATCTCTCTTTCAAAACATACTCTGTTGGGCCTCACTCTCAATATAGCTAATTGGTGTCTGAATTCTTTGTCTGTTATGAGTTTGGGAATTAATGAAGCAAACCACAGGTACTTTTTTAGATTAAACTTATAAAATAACTTTGTCCACTCCCTATTTGTCTTAACATAATCCAGCCTTCCGCTGCTATAAAAAACTTTTTTAAAATAAGGTTTTGCAACTCTTATGATATGTTCGTGTCCATACGGTAACCAGGAATCCGGATTATGTTTGGTTAGAAGTGCCGTAATATATTCATCGGACGATTTAGAGGCATTGATATCCATTTGCTCATATGGGATCATATTCTTGCTAAGGACCATGCTTTGCATGTAAAACCTTCCGCCTTTTGGTAATAAATTATATATATGCTGAAAATAATCATCGTAAACCTCGTCTTGTTTACCTGATATATAATCATTGACGGCAGCAACATGTTCAAAACTTCCGAAAGCAGTTACAGCATCAAAAATCCCAAAATCCTCAGGTTTGATAAATCTGGCATCTTTTAAATATACCTCCAGGTTATTTTTCCTACAGGCATTCACCTGGCCTTGTGACAGATTTACACCAATACCTCTAGCACCTATATTATCCTTGATATATTTCAGCCAGCCTCCCCAGCCGCAGCCAAGGTCCAATACCTTTGAATCTTTTTTAATATTCAACTGGTTAATTACAAATTCATATTTCCGTATTTGAGCTTCCTCCAGCGACATTGAATAATCTCCATCGTACATGGCATTACTGAAATGCGCATTTTCCCCCAGGCTTAAGCGAATGAATTTGTCCAGATTAGTGTATGTAAAATCCATTTCTTTTGCCTTATCCCACTGTTGCCCATCCCTTGCACTAATGCTTGTACCCTTCCATTTCCCAGAAGGTTTTCTGAGATTTCTCTCCTTTTGTTTCTCAACCAGTACTTCTTCTGTGGTCATGACTTTTTAGCTTTTCAACAAAGATACAAATTTGATAGGGGTATGTCAAGTAATTAGTAATTTTTACAAAAACGATCAACTCAAAGCGCTTTGCACTCCGCCCTATGCGCCTTTTGCTCTTCCCTGCCATTAAACTGAGCCACCCGCTGACTCTGCCAGGTTTATGTGGGCAGGAGTACCAAGTATCAGCTTTTCGGCATCTGGCACCAGGTCACCTTATCATGTTCCGCATGATAATCTTGAAATCATAACGCCCGAGATCATGGAAGATCTGGCACAATTGCTGTTTCTTGCAATTATTGAAATAGCAAATACGAACATGCCTATCCCACCACTACCAAAGTAAATACACACCTTTTTAAAAGGTGGCTTTGATTTGCCCCTCAAAGGAACGATTTATTAAACATTTTTTGACACAAATTCCAATATTCAAAATTTCAAAAAACATATATTGTTTTGGTCATTCAGTATTGAGTATTGATTTTTATTTGTATTTTGTAATTTGTTATTTGAAATTTAAAACATAAAGGCAAAGCCAAATAGATATGAACATGCCCTAAGGGCATAGTTTTCTAAGTTTGAATAAAACAAAATTGTTAAATTATGGGAAAAGGTGACAGAAAAACCAGAAGAGGAAAAATAATTAAAGGCACGTATGGGGTAAGAAGGCCCAGGAAAAGAGTAAAGAAAGGAGCCGTAAACACCTCTTCAGGAAAAACAAAAGAAAAATAGAGATGAACTGTCAAAAAATTAAAACATTTTCAGTTTATAGGTTTCAATTGCGTGATGGCCTATATCCAGAACCATTTTATTCCTGCTGAAAGGAACTGGTTTCCCTTCCTCCTCGATCATATTTGTTTGTTCCGCATTTTTCAAATCAAAAAACATGTTTAGCTTAGTCCGGGTATCGTTCCCTTCCATTTCGTAAATCCTTAGAATCAAATCGTCATTATCTTCACACTTTTTTATGGTACTGATAATCAGATTTTCAGCCCCGGGTGAAAAGAAGCTTTTTTCTTCAGGAAGCATCGCATTATTGTATGACTCAGGCGCAACCACAACAAAGAATTTTTCATTGGCCTGCTTTCCAAATTTGTATCCGCTTCTCCATCCTGGTTTATGAGACGTGAAAGAAAATGTAAAAAAATGATCACCTGTTTGTAAATACTCATTCCCTTCCCCATGACAACTTTTCCTTGAAGCCAGTAGTATGGGTTGTAATATGGGATAATCCGCGTCGGATCCGGTCGGATCAACATAATCGGCAACAGCCACTGAAGAACTAATGGTTACTCCAAACCCAGAATCATATGCTCCAATCCAGTTTTGAATTCCGCGTGGATGCATATCTTTGCAGGGGGTTACATAGCGCTCCCCTGCTGCCCCTTCAATTTCATCCTTACCCACCTCAACCACACCAAAAGGAACTTCATAGGCAACATATGCATCTTTCATATTCAAAGGAAAGGCCATTCTGTATTCCCTGTATAAAATCCCTTCCCAATTCAAAAGGGAAGTTTCAATGTCAATTCTCTTTAGGTTGTTGTATACAATGATCTTCTGTTCAACCACAGCATTCCTGATCTTCTGCCTTTTTTGAAACGCGTTATAAACAGCACCAAATTCAATCCACTCCCATTTTGCCGGATGATTACTTGTCTTATCAAATCTTTCCATGGTTGGCTGCTGTATATCAGCAAATTCACCGGCTCCGTTCCCCTCCGATCTCATTGTAAATACCTCTGCCCCTTTAAGGTTAGATACATCTAATAAATCCTTTCCTAATTCCTTATCATAAATTTGACGGATACCTCCCTGTGAAAGGGATATCTTGTAGTAGTTTGATTCTATTTCATTAACCCCAGTATTAATTTGATCTTTCATCACTGTCTGAGAAGGAGCTATATAAAAGGTTTTATACCCGACTGACGGAACATTTTCTGCGATAAAATGAATACTGGCTGTTTTAATTGTACCATTCCGGTACTTTTCAATTTCACTTAACTGATGAGCAATTTCCTTTCCACTCAGATCCGTTACTTTCAAATCTTTTCCCCATCCTTCCGCAAAAGTCATTTTAAATGTAACCGGATCGGTGCGGTCCCAGGATAAACTATTAAAAACCACTCCAGGAATACCTTTCGTAGGATTGGTTTTGATTCTCGAAGCAATTGATCTAAGAGCCGTTTCAGTTAACTGTTTCCCTTCATCACGGGCAAATTCCAGCGTTCGCAGGAACAATGCATCGGTTATATCACCATGTTTCCCACCCCATCCATGATCAGGATAGATTTTTGCTTCCCACGCTCTTGTTAAGCTTTCCTGAGGATAGTTACAAAAAGATCCTGCCAACAAAGCTTCGATTGCAGAAAATTTTTCAGCAACGGTTAACAAAATATCCCCTTGTCGGCTAGCTTTAAGGGCCTTCTGATGAGACGGACCATGAATATATAACCAAACCGCCGGACGTTCTCCTTTGATAGCAGGGAGCTCAGGAGTTGATGTTACAATTTTTTCAATAAATTGATTTGCTGTTCCTATTTTAATTTTTGGTAAAGTAAGAGGGATTTTATGTCCGTTTTCATCCTCAATATATTTCAAATTATGCCACCGGTTGATTAAATGACTATAATCCTTGGCAGGACTCATATCCCAGTCGGAAAGCAAAGCCATTGCCGGCTGGGCAACAGGGTTAGTATTGTAATCATTCCAAAACAAGGAACTTTCGGCTATATAGGTCGCAGCATCAAAAAAATCCTTGTTTAAATGTGTAAAAGCATCGGCATAATGTCCCGGTGAATAAGCAGTAACATAGGATCCGTCGGGGCTATACCAGTTAAACACACCTTTCCCATGCCTGCTTATCACCATGTATTTTGTTCCGGCTTTCTTCATTATTTGTGGCATTTGGATGGTCCTGCCCGGCACATCGACATTCCAGTAAGTATCAGCTTTGTAGTTACCAAATTCCCGGGAAAGCCATTTTGCTCCCAGATAAAACTGCCTTACAAGGGATTCTCCGGAATACATTTCCTCATATGGCATGATGTATGTTGATCCACAGGTTACTTTACCTTCCTGAAGTAACTGTTTTAATTCTTCCTTTTTCTCAGGATGTCTTTGAATAAATTCACGAACCATCAAGACATCCTCAATGTCAAAATGGTAATCCGGCTCTAGTGCAGCCTGAGTAATTAATGGGGTTAGTAACATGGTATCCCGCTCCAGAATACATTTCTCCGGACTATCCATCCATGCAATATCCTGATGACTTGAATTCATCAGGTAAATGGTACCATTATTTAACCTGGATTTTGATAATTTTGTGAAATTTTCTACCAGCTTGGGTTTGTAAGTTAACCGGATCTCCAGGCTCCACTTTTCCTCGTCTATCGCATGTGCATTTTTCAATACTAATGTTTTACCTCTCACATTTGTTTCCTTTTGATCTGTAAATAATCCGGTAATTTCAAATAATTTTCCCTTTGCAGAAGAAAGTGAAAAGATTTGTTTGCCAAGTTCATTTTTTGTTCCTTTTACTTTAAAAATACCCTCCGCATGATGTTTATTTGTAACTAATTCAAAACTTCCTTTTTGTTTTCCAACCTGGTAGTTTATTTCAGTTCCACCCAGGTGTTCGGGTGCATTTACTTCGAATGTGTGGGTTTTCCCTCTGGAATCAACAAAAACATCAAACCATCCCTCATGTTCTACAGCCTCCTGCAAATGGGCAAGAACATCACTTGCCTTATATATAATACACCAGCAGTTACTGGATGCAGCCTCGCCAAATACTTTAATTTTCAGTCCATTTCCTGGTTTAATCCAGGCAGCAGGAGCATGAAGGATCATGTAACCATGGGCATCACCATGCTGATCACTATTAAAAATCCTGAATTCTAATCTTCCTCCATCCTGACTGTCAACCTCCCAATCACCAGGAGAATTCTTAAAAGTAAATTTTAAATCATCATTTATATATAGAAAAAACTTGTTATTGCATTTATTACGGGTCATTGCCGCAATCCATATTAAATCTGCTCCTTCCCCTTTCCAATCAAAAGGTATTGGAGCCGTTTCCCATTCAATGAACATTTTACCATCGGTAGCCCTGGTTAACATACAATCAGTAACATCCTCTCTTAGTGAATGATAGATAAAATCATTTCCATCCAGGCTTATGTTAAATCCCTCAAACCAGCCTTGGGTTTCTCGACTTAACTGGTATTGTTGCTTAATTTTGTCTTCAATCTGGGCATTTAAAACAATTGTAATATTCAAGGAAAATGCCATACTCAATAATATTTTAATTCTGTAATTTCTCATATCTCTTTATATTAAATTACTGCCTTTTAAAAAATTAGTCATTCATAGCCATTATTTGTTCGCAGGTCCCGTATTTTTTTGCGGCATTTATCATTGCCACGAAGTTTTCGTGTGGAGTATTCCGGCCCATTGCACAACCTGTACTTAAGAACAAGCCCTTCCCCTTTGTATCTTCAATGATCTTCCTGGCGGTTTCATCAACTTTTTCAGAAGTTCCAAATACCATCGGATCACCCGGATTTATGTTACCCATCAGAACCGTTGATAAAGGAACTTTCTTCCGTGCATCAGCCATGTTCACCTGCCAGTCAACTTCAAGAATTTTCGCCCTAGTGCTTGCCAGATCCCCGATTATTGCATTTGTATTACCACAAATATGAATTGAATAAGGTATTCCATAATCCTGTACTTCCCTGGTTAATTTCTTTTCCGGGATCAGTGCAAATTCTCTGTACATAGCAGGAGATACGAGGTTCGGACCTGCCAGGGCATCTCCAATCGAAGTAACATGTGCTCCTGCATCTTTTTGAGCTTTCGCGAAAGCGACACATGCTTTTCTGCAAAACTCAATTACATCATTTATTACCTGTTTGTCCTCCATCACCAGATCCATCATAAATTGCTGTGTGCCCCTCAACAAACATGCAACACTAAAAGGTCCCTGATCAGCACGTCCCATTACCAGGACATCCTCACCTATCGCTTCAACCAATGTGCTGGTTGCTGCCAGCCATTCCGGTAACCGCCCGGCACGTAATGGGTCAGGAACCTCCAGATTATAAACATCCCTTAAATCTTTCAAAACAGGATCGGATTCATCTACAATTGCAGGTTCATCCTCCCGGAAAATTACTTTTGCCCCACACGCTTCCGCAATGGAAGCATCATCAAAGTCAATTACGCAACCATCATAACCATATTTCTTCTGGCTTATAATGTGTGATTGCGCCATCCGTTTTCCATTCCTGTTAACGTCACTAATCCGAAACCCGGCTGTTTCAACAGAAAACATGAAGCTTTGTGGTACAACGGGAATCCTGTCAGGTATCTCGTTTCTCATCACAGCAAGACATCTTTCCTTTGAAGTCATTTCCATAACAATCGCTGTTGTCTAAAACTGATGTTATAAAAAAAAGTATTGCCCGTTGACTTTCCCTCCAGACTTACCCAGCTTACAATCCTGGGTAAATGTGCTCCCCAACCAATGCTTCCAATTACCTCATGAGTTTTGGAAAGCCAGAATGTTCCCTCATTCAGTAGTTCAAATAAGTCCGCTTTAAAAAAAACAGGTGCGTATTCACCCTTTTCTTTCCCATCATCCCTTCCTGCACCACTCCATTCATAGCCTGGATTGATATCAGTCAGGTCAAATAATTGTTCATGTAACACTTTCTGAAATCCTATGATATCGGGTTGATGGGTCCCAATTATTTTTCATATTTCAATGTTGTGCTACTCAGGAGTCTGTTCCCTTTCTCATCCAGTATTTTTCAATTTCTTCCAGGGATTTACCCTTTGTTTCGGGTAAAACTTTCCATGCAATTAGAATAATAGGTAAGCAGAAAAACGCAAACATCCAGAAGGTTCCAAATGGCTTTATGCTTTCTAATAACCATGGGACTAGTTGTCCTAAAACAGCATTGGCTGCCCAAAGTGAAAGTGTTGCAATTGCCATGGCCCGGCCCCTGATCCTGGTTGGATAAATTTCCGAAAGAATTACCCAGGTTACAGGTCCATACGAAAATGCAAAACAGGCAATGAAAAAAAGAATAAAGATCAATAACAGGTACCCTCCGGTTAAATTATTGAAAAACAGAAATCCTATAACAAGATGTGAAAGCATGGCTCCGGTTGCACCGAAAATTAATAATTTCCGCCTGCCTAATTTATCAATCTTCCAAATAGCAATCAGGGTAAATAACACATTAACTATACCAATGACAACCTGACCTCCCAATGCATCTCCGAGTTT
>DAOVQI010000309.1 GCA_030628785.1 Bacteroidota bacterium | reverse complement strand
CTTGAACTTTTTTCCGCTTCCACAAGGACAGGGATCATTTCTTCCAACCTTTTTATCAACCCTTACCGGCTGAGTCTTCTGTGGTTGCTCCTGGCCAGGTTGTGTTATGCTTGTTTCAGAATAGGATTGAGCATCGGTTTTTGATGTCCGGTATTTACTCATGTCTAACCTTTTCCTTCTCTCTGCTTCCCTAACCTGGCTGGAATCCCGGATAGGAATTTGTCCCTTCATAAGTGTTGAAACCACATCTCTATTCACCTGATTAATAATTGACTTAAAAAGTTCAAAGGATTCGAACTTATAGATAAGTAAGGGATCTTTCTGTTCATATGTAGCTGTTTGAACCGATTGTTTCAGATCATCCATTTCCCTGAGGTGTTCCTTCCATAACTCATCAATGGTTGCTAATATCACGGTTTTTTCGTATGATCTAACTAACTCCCTGCCATCAGTTTCAGCCGATTTTTTCAGGTTCGTTATGATCTGAAATACTCTGGTCCCGTCGGTTATTGGTACGACAATATTTTCATAAACATGGGATTGTTTTTCATATACTTCTTTAATAACCGGAAGAGCTTGTGCTGCAATCGCCTCAACTTTACGTTTATAGGAATCGATCACTGTTTTATTTACAGTTTCTATTATGTCGTTACGATCGAATTTCAAAAACTCTTCCGATGAAACAGGCGATTCGATTGAAAGCGAACGGATCAACTCATAATTAAAGCTGTCAAAATCTTCTATGCTATGATATTCATCGACCAGGTATTCCGAAACATCATACATCATATTTGCAATATCCACACCAATACGTTCACCAAGCAAGGCATGTTTACGTTTGGTGTAAATCACTTCTCGCTGGGAGTTCATCACATCATCGTATTCAAGCAACCTTTTCCTGATCCCAAAGTTATTCTCTTCAACCTTTTTCTGTGCCCGTTCAATTGATTTGGTAATCATTGAGTGCTGAATTACCTCTCCATCCTTCAATCCCATTCTATCCATAATTCCTGCAATTCTATCTGAACCGAACAAGCGCATCAGGTCATCCTCCAGCGATACAAAAAACTGAGAAGATCCAACATCCCCCTGCCTTCCGGAACGGCCTCTTAATTGCCGGTCAACCCGCCGGGATTCGTGCCGTTCGGTACCGACAATGGCCAACCCACCTGCTGCTTTCACTTCATCCGATAATTTTATATCCGTACCCCTGCCCGCCATGTTTGTAGCAATGGTAACCGTTCCCTTCTTACCTGCTTCAGCCACAATATCCGCTTCCTTCTGGTGTAGTTTGGCATTTAGCACATTATGCTTATACCCCCTCATCTTAAGCATACGACTTAATAACTCAGATATCTCCACCGATGTTGTACCGACGAGCACCGGCCTGCCTTTCTTCACCTGGTCAACAATATCATCAATTGCGGCATTGTATTTCTCTCTTTTTGTTTTATACACCAGATCTTCCCTGTCATCTCTGATAATGGGCTTGTTAGTTGGGATCACCACTACCTCCAGTTTGTAAATATTCCATAATTCGCCGGCTTCCGTTTCTGCGGTGCCGGTCATTCCTGCCAACTTATGATACATCCTGAAATAATTCTGAAGTGTGATAGTGGCAAAAGTCTGGGTAGCGCCTTCAACTTTCACTCTTTCCTTTGCTTCAATCGCCTGGTGAAGACCGTCAGAATACCGGCGACCCTCCATGATCCTTCCTGTTTGTTCATCAACGATCTTAACCTTATTATCCATCAACACGTATTCAACATCTTTCTCGAATAATGTATAAGCTTTGAGTAGCTGGTTCATTGTATGGACACGCTCGGATTTTACGGCATAATCCTGCAGGATTTTGTCTTTTGTCTTTAATTTCTCTTGAGGATTCAAATTTGATTTTTCCAATTCGGCAACTTCTGCTCCTACATCCGGCAGGATGAAAAAGCTTGCATCTTCCGATGATGTTGTGATCAGATCGATACCTTTTTCAGTTAATTCAATTGTATTTTGCTTTTCATCAATAATGAAATATAATTCATCGGTCACCTTATACATCTCTTTGCTTTGATTCTGCATATAGAAATTTTCCGTTTTATGCATAAGAGATTTATTTCCTTCTTCGCTCAGGAATTTTATAATAGCATTGTTTTTCGGCAAGCCTTTAAAGGCTCTCAGGAGCAAAAAGCCACCCTTTTCGGTGTCGGCATCATTAATCAGTTTTTTTGATTCGGATAACACCTGGGTTACCAGTTTTCTCTGGGCACTGACCAATTTTTCGACTTTTGGTTTTAGTTCATCAAACTCATGAGTATCACTTTTTGCTGTAGGTCCTGAAATGATCAGAGGAGTACGTGCATCGTCAATTAAGACCGAGTCAACCTCGTCAACAATCGAATAATAATGTTTCCGCTGCACCAGATCCTCCGGATTGATCGCCATATTATCCCTGAGGTAATCGAACCCGAATTCATTATTGGTACCGAAAGTAATATCGGCAAGGTATGCCTTTCTTCTATCGGGCGAGTTGGGTTGATGTTTGTCAATACAGTCAACCGATAAACCATGAAACTCATAAAGTGGTCCCATCCACTCTGAATCACGCTTTGCCAGATAATCATTTACGGTTACTATATGCACCCCTTTGCCGGCCATGGCATTAAGAAACACCGGGAGTGTAGCAACCACTGTTTTTCCTTCACCGGTAGCCATTTCGGCAATTTTGCCCTCGTGTAATACCACTCCGCCTATTAATTGCACATCGTAGTGAACCATATCCCAGGTAATCATATTGCCACCTGCTATCCAGGAATTTTTATAGATAGCTTTGTCGCCTTTTATTTCAATACTATCTCTCGTGGCGGCTAAATCACGGTCAAATTGAGTGGCTGTCACTTCTATTGTTTCATTTTCCACAAACCTGCGGGCTGTATCTTTCATAATCGCAAAAGCAACAGGTAACTCTTCATCCAAAACGACAGCCAGCTTTTCATTGATCTTTTCTTCAAGCTTATCGATGGTGTTGTATATTTTTTCTTTTTCTACAACATCAGTATCTTCCTTATCGACTTGTTCTTTTAACCGGGCAATTTCCTTTTCTTCTTCGCTGGTGCTGTTTCGGATGAGTTCTTTCAGCTCTACTGATCGCTTCCTCAATTCATCATTACTCAGGGTTTCGATCTTTTCATACTCTACATTTATTATTTGAACATATGGGGTAAGCTCCCTGAGATCCTTTTCATATTTGTTTCCAAAGATCTTTCCCAGTACTCCACTGATTGCACTCATTATCTAAATTCTTTTATGGATTTATATAGTTTTCGACAATATGCCCTGCTAATTATTACTTCGTAAATTAACCGGTTTTACAAAGTTAAAGTATTTTGAACGATTTTGACAACTCAGCCATTTCTCATTAAAATAGCGGTCACAAAAGTCGTGCCCTGATTATTCGGTACGACATATTAACAGGTTAATAAGAATAAATTCACTCTTTATAGAAAATATATTTAATTTTGTAAGGAAAGACTTATCCTGATTAATTACCTTCGATGAGCTTCACTCCCTGCCGGCAGGAATGGCAGACAGGGCAGTCAGGCGTTCCGGTTCATAAATTAATCAGGAGTTCAAGGTTTAAAGTTCAAACTCCTGCATGAACCGAGTGAAACGAGCTCACTTAAGTAATAATGCAGGTTATATAAAAAAACCAATACATAACTCATGCGAAAGATTTTTTACTTTATCCTTCTGATGCTTATTCCTGCCATTCATGCTTTTAGTCAGCCATGGATGAAGAATATTTCTTCCTTAAAATCGATAGATGATTCGGCCAGATTTGTAGAAATTCAGAAAGCGTTTAAAAATTACTGGAAAGACCGTGAAATTGAAAAAGGGCATGGTTACAATCCTTTCAAGCGTTGGGAATGGTTTATGGAACAAAGGATTTGGGGTGAATGGGAAATTCCAAACCGCATTTTATGGGAAGAGAGCACTAAGAAACAACAATTAAGTAAAACAAAATCTGCCGCGGGGAACTGGACACTGCTTGGTCCTGTTGAATCTTCAAGATACATTGATACGGATGAAGTTCTCGGATCCGGTAGAATTGACTGTATTGCATTTCATCCGTCCGATATCAATATTATATGGGTAGGGTCTCCAACCGGAGGGTTGTGGAAAACAACAGATGGTGGAAACAACTGGTATACCACAACGGATAACCTGCCAGCTCTT
>DAOVQI010000104.1 GCA_030628785.1 Bacteroidota bacterium | reverse complement strand
TTTTGTCCCGATAGCTATCGGGATTGACCTTTGAACTTTCATATCTACTGTTTTTCAATTAGTTTACAAAGTTCTGTTCTTAATTCCCTTTTTTAATCAATTTGCGAAGCTATGTTCTTGTATTTTATCGCATTATGGAGTTGAAATTTGTATCGTGCTGATTTTCCGGGTTCCGGGTCTCTGTTCCGGGTTAATTAAATTTTTGAAATGCTTTCCACCAACGGTCGGGAATTTCCTGGTTGCTTGCCTTCATGTAGTCATTGTAGGAACACGCGATATATGTGTGATATGGAGTATTTTTAAGGAGAAATGGGTTTCTTAACCACCACCGGTTAGTTTTTACACTTTTATAAAAAACCAGCTCCTGTTTAACTTCATTCAGGTGAATAATATATTGAGTGAATTCCTCTGGTTTTATATTGGGTTGTTCAACTGTTTTTCGGGAGAATCCATCGATAAAGTACCAGATCATTTGAGCAGCAAGATGAACCGTTTGATTTTCCCTGTCAAATTCCGGGTTAACTTCATATAAGCCAAAAGATGCCAGATTATCGCTTAAACCTGCATACCTGGATATCTGACAAATCTCATCCGCATAAAACCCATTTGGGGAAGGATTGCACTGGCCGGGGGCATCGGCTTGTTTAACGGATCCGATATCGATACTAATCATATTGGCGTCACGTAATACAGGTTCTGTTTCCTTAAGGTTTGTTCGAATAACCCCCAACCGATATGTATCATAAAAAGACTTTTTTAATTGATCAACATCTTTTTGATCTACCAAACAAACCTGATCTCCTATGTTGGTATAATTCACAGGAGCAACACCTTTCTCAAAAATAATTTTACCCAAATAGGATTGAGAGTCAAACTTTTTTATATCATTAGTCAAATCGATTTTTGAGTCGACAGTAACCAGACTTACATTTTTTTTATGTTTTCTGAAAGCCAGAAAGGTACCGTAAGTCAGATCCTGGGTGCCACCGATAAAAACCGGAAAAACATTTCTGGTTATCAGTTCAGTAACGATATCCCTGATACCGAAATAAGTATCATTAACCGCATCCCCGATTTTAAGATTTCCCAGGTCAATTATTTTTAGTTTTGAATTGGGTTTAATTAATTCATATAATTTACTTCTGATTTTATCAGGAGCTTTGGAGCATCCCTTGTTGGGTGAATTCCTCTCTTCAGGCACACCGATTAAGGCAAGGTTGAAATGTTGCAAATCCCTGATGGGGCCATCAGGTGTATGGGTAGTAATATTTCTGCCGAAAACTGATTTTTCTGTTAGAAATTTTTGCTGAGACCTGTCTAAACTTACGGGATCGAAATAATCATTTAAATTCATTTTCCAAAACCTATTTGTTTTTGGTACTTGACTTTTGTCCTTTTTTAATTAATTCCAGGGATTCCTCATAACTTAATGCCCCGGGATCTTTTGCTTTAGGAATTCTATAATTTTTCTTCTTATAGGAGAGATAAGGCCCATAGCGACCTTTCAGGATCAAAATATCCGGATCTTCAGAAAAGGTTTTAATCACTTTTTTCCTGTCTGATTTTCTTTTTTCTTCGATCAACTCTTTTGCACGTTCGATTTCAATGGTTAACGGATCATCAATTCCCTTTTTCAGGGAGTAAAATTTATCATTATGTCGGATATAAGGACCAAATTTTCCAACACCGATGATCACTTCTTTTTCCTCATAGACGCCTATTGTACGGGGAAGCTTAAAAAGATTTAATGCTTCTTCCAGTGTTATGGTTTCAATGAGTTGTCCCTTAAGAAGCCTTGCAAACCTTGGTTTCTTGTCTTTGCCGGCATCTCCTAATTGTGCAACAGGTCCGTATCTTCCCATTTTCACCAAAACCGTTAACCCTGTTACAGGATCTTCTCCAAGGATTCGTTCACCTGTTTTTTTCTCGGAACGTTTAAGTGTTTCTTCTACTTTCTTATGGAAGGATTGGTAAAATTCATCAATCATTTCAGTCCAATCCAGTTTCCCCAGAGCAATCTCGTCGAATTCCTTTTCAACTTTAGCTGTAAAATTGTAATTTATGATATCCTTAAAATGATCAACAAGAAAATCATTCACAATCATGCCTATGTCATTTGGAAACAATTTACCTTTTTCCCTTCCGGCGAATTCTGTTTGAATCTCCTCCGTCATTACTTTGTTTTCGAGTCTGATCAAGTTGATTTTTCTTTCTGAGCCGGGACGGTCTTCTTTAACAACATATCCCCTGTTTTGAATGGTAGAGATAGTAGGAGCATAGGTTGAAGGCCGTCCGATACCTAACTCTTCCAGCTTTTTTACCAGAATGGCTTCGGTATACCTGGATTGGGGTTGGGTAAATTTTTCCATTCCAAGAATTGATTTATTTGTCAGCGTTTGGTTGATTTTAAGCGGAGGCAATATATTTTTTTTCTTTCCTTCTGCCTCTTCGTTTTTCGATTCAGTATAAACTCTCAGGAATCCATCAAATTTAATTACTTCACCGGTAGCAATAAAATCTTCTTCGGTTGTTGAGACATCAATTGTAGCAACGGTTTTTTCAAGTAAGGCATCACTCATTTGGGAGGCAATGGTTCGTTTCCAGATTAGTTCGTAAAGTTTTTTTTCTGTTGCCGCACCATCAATGCTTTTGTTTTGAAAATAGGTAGGCCGTATGGCTTCATGCGCTTCCTGTGCCCCCTTGGCTTTGGTTTTGTATTTCCGTATTTTTATGTATTCATTTCCAAATTCATTCGAAATAGCTTTTTTAGCAGTAGACAGAGCCAGGTTTGACAGATTTACCGAATCGGTTCTCATATAGGTAATTTTCCCGGCTTCGTAAAGTTTTTGGGCAACCAACATGGTTTGTGTAACTGAAAAGCCAAGTTTCCAGCTTGCTTCCTGTTGAAGTGTTGAGGTAGTAAACGGAGGGAGTGGCCACCTTTTGGTTGGTTTTACTTCAATATTGGTAACAACGTATTCGGCATCCTTGTTTTTGTTCAGGAATTCCAGTGTTTTTTGTTTTGAAGGAAACCGTTTTGGGATCTCTGCTTTAAAGGATCTTTCCTGACCATCCTGATCAAGGAACATAAAAATTCCCTCAATTTTATAGGACGCAGCAGGTTTAAAAGATAAAATTTCCCTTTCTCTTTCAACCAGGAGCCGTACAGCAACCGATTGTACTCTTCCGGCTGATAAAGATGGCTGGACTTTTTTCCAGAGAATTGGAGAAAGTTCAAATCCAACCAAACGGTCAAGCACACGACGGGCTTGCTGCGAATTCACAAGGTTCTGGTCAATTCCCCTTGGTTGCTGAATTGCCGCCTGAATGGCACTTTTTGTTATTTCGTGGAATACTATCCGTTTTGTATTTTCAGGCTTTAAGTTGAGAACTTCACTCAGGTGCCAGGCAATTGCTTCTCCCTCACGGTCTTCATCTGAAGCCAGCCAAACTATTTTGGCTTCCCCGGCAATTTTTTTTAATTCAGCAACAATTCTTTTCTTGTCTTCAGAAATAATATATTGAGGTTTATACTTGTTATCCAGTTCTATTCCAAGGTTCTTTTTCGCAAGATCCCGGATGTGCCCAAAACTGGACTTAACATGAAAATCCTTTCCTAAAAATCGCTCTATTGTCCGGGCTTTTGCCGGTGATTCTACAATAACTAAATTTTCAATCATTTTCCAAATTGTTTGACGGGGGTGTATCAAAACTATATTTAACTAATTAACCCAAGTTGCGGGTTACGGGTTGCGAGTTGCCCGCCTGAATTATTCGGGCAGGCAAGTTAAAGAATATAAGGGTTTTAATATTTCGGCTTTATACTGTAATTTAAAAATAAACAACAAAAACAAAATGTATCATATTAATTATAAACGCATTAACCCGAAACCTGTAACCTGTAACTAGCAACTTAAGTTAATTAACATTTCGTCAAAATTTTTTCACAAAGTAAAGTAAATAGCTTGCTAAGATCAAAATTTTAAATCAGATATTCTTTAATAATTACTAATTTTGGAAAAAACTAAAGCAATACCATGCCGAAGGTTAAACCGAAATACAGGATTTACATCCGTTGGTTTTGGGCTCTGTATGCCACTCCTTTCATAGTTATTGTGGTTCTGTTTTTCCTTATTTCGAAAGAGGTTCTTGGACCAATGCCGACATTTGAGCAATTAGAAAACCCTGAAAACAATCTTGCTGCTGAGGTATATTCTGAAGATGGTTTTTTATTGGGGAAATTCTATATACAAAACCGTACATGGACCCAATACAGGGATATTTCCCCGCATATTGTTGATGCCCTGATTGCCACCGAAGACATAAGGTTTTATAAACATTCGGGAATTGACCTAAAGGGGTTGGCAAGAGTTATTGTTCGCACTTTTTTAATGGGACAACGACAGGCAGGGGGCGGAAGCACCATAACCCAGCAACTGGCGAAAAATCTTTTCCCAAGAGATACAACTTATTACCGGTTTGGTTTGGTAAGGAAGGTTAAATTAGGTATAACCAAATTCAAAGAGTGGCAAACTGCTGTAAAACTAGAAAAACAGTACACCAAAGAAGAAATCATTACCATGTACCTGAATGTTTTTGATTTTATTTATCAGGCAGTTGGTGTCCGTTCAGCTGCTTCTGTTTATTTTAATACTACTCCCGATTCACTGAATATCGAGCAATCAGCCATGTTAATCGGAATGGCAAAAAATCCGGCATATTACAATCCAATCCGCAGATACGATGAAACCTTAAAGAGAAGGAATATTGTATTATCCCAGATGGTTAAATACGGATACCTTGCAAAAGACGTTTATGATTCGCTTAAAATTCTACCTATAGAACTGGATTTTCAAGAAGAGAGTCATATTTCCGGATTGGCTACGTATTTCAGGGAATATTTAAGGACCACAATGATCAAACCCGAGCCAAAACGACGTTTTTTTCTTTTTAATGACCAATTTGAAGAGGCAGTTTATGAATGGGAAAACAACCCGCTTTACGGTTGGTGCCGCAAGAATCGCAAACCGGATGGTTCCAATTATAATTTATACAGGGATGGGATTAAAATATATACAACGATTAATTCAAAATTGCAGCAATTTGCTGAAGCGTCGGTTAGGGAACATCTGGCAGAACTTCAGGAAACATTTATGGAAAAAGTTACGGAATTGAAAAACCCGCCCTTCTCTGATGATTTGGAAATAGAGGAAATTGAAGGGATTATGGAATCGTCTATCAGAAGAACTGACCGGTACAGAAGGTTACGAAATGCCGGTGTTAATAATGATTCCATATTAGCTGTTTTTAATACTCCGGTTGAAATGACTGTTTTTTCGTGGGACACAACGGCAATAGATACGGCAATGTCCCCTCTTGATTCAATTCTATATTATAAATATTTTGTCAGATCAGGCCTGATGTCGATGGATCCGCATACAGGTTATGTAAAAGCTTACGTGGGTGGCCCTGATTTTCGCTACTTTAAATTTGATGCTGTAAAAGCTCAAAAACGACAGGTTGGCAGTACGATTAAGCCGTTTCTGTATACATTGGCTATGCAGGATGGCTATTCACCCTGCTATAAGGTTCCAAACGTTCCTCAAACCTTTAAGGATAATGATTCAACCTGGACCCCTGCAAGTTCGGGCAGAAAAGAATTTTGGGGAAAGATGGTAACCCTGAAATGGGGTTTGGCAAATTCTGAAAATTATGTTTCTGCCTGGTTAATGAAACAATTTAACCCACAGTCGGTTATTGAAGTAATGCAAAAAATGGGAATTCGCAGTCGTATAGACCCGGTGAACTCCGTTTTCCTTGGCACTTCGGATATTACACTGTATGAGCTGATTGGATCCTATGCAACCTTTGACAACAAAGGAGTATATACAGAACCAATATTTGTAACAAGGATTGAAGACAAGGACGGTAATGTACTATTAAAATTTACACCCAGGATCGAAGAAGCCATCAGTGAGGAGAATGCTTACCTGATGCTGAATTTACTTGAAGGAGTGGTGAAGGAGGGCACAGCCGGCAGGTTACGGTGGAAATATGAACTGATGAATCAAATTGGGGGGAAGACAGGTACAACCCAAAATCATTCCGATGGTTGGTTTGTTGGAGTAGCGCCAAATCTGGTTACCGGCATATGGACCGGCTGGGAAGACCGGAGCATTCACTTTGATAATATAGGTCTTGGTTCGGGTGCTAATATGGCTTTGCCTGTTTTTGGCCTTTTCATGAAAAAAATCTATGAGGATGAAATGTTTGGGATAATGGAGGCTGATGAATTTGAACCTCCCCTGCAATTTAATATTGAACTGGATTGTGACAAATATGAGCTGGAACACAACCAGGGAGATTTTGATTTGATTGACAGGGATATATAGTTTATGGTTCGTAGTTTGTGGCCTGCCCCGCAAGGAAGAATGACTGTGCCGGGGTGAAATTTGAGGTACGAAAACATTTCATCAGGGAAGGAGCATATTTCACTGGGGTTTGTAGTTTTTAGTTCCGGGGTTAGAGAGAGGCAGATCCAAAGACACGTTTTAAAATTTCCGTTACCCGGGCTTTTGGATCATTGCGGATCAGTTTTTCTTCTTTCAGGCCCTGAACTACTTCGGAAGTTGTCAGAGGAATTGAAGTTGGAAGTTCCAGTTCTTTAAGAATATCACAACCGCCCAATAAAGTAAATACAAAAATTAATGTGATTAACTGTTTTTTCATGGTGTAATTAATATAGATTATCCAAAAAGTTCCCTGACTAATTTTTCGACTCGGTTTACAAACCGGAATTGAATATTAAACTTTGAAAAGTCAACACCTTTTCGGTTATGTTTGGCTATAAATATTTTTTTAAAGCCAAGCTTTTCAGCTTCCCGAATTCTATTATCTATCCGGTTTACAGCTCTTATTTCTCCTGATAAACCTACTTCACCGGCAAAACAAATGTTTTTGTCAATTGGTATATCCAGATTGGAAGATAAAATGGCGCTTATTATACCTAAATCAATACCCGGATCTGTGACTTTTATTCCACCGGCAATGTTCAGGAATACATCTTTTGCTGCCAGTCTGAAACCGGCTCTTTTTTCGAGGACAGCAAGCAACATACTAAGCCTGCGGAGGTCAAAGCCTGTTGACGAGCGCTGAGGTGTTCCATAAACAGCTGAACTGACCAACGATTGTGATTCAATCATAAAGGGCCGTATACCATCGATGGTAGCACATATAGCAACACCGCTTAATTGTTCATCGGTTTGAGAAATGAGCAACTCGGAAGGATTTTGAACTTCAACCAGCCCCGAGCTTCTCATTTCAAAAATAGCCAGTTCAGATGTTGCTCCAAAACGGTTTTTTACAACCCGTAATATCCTGAACATGTGGTTTTGGTCTCCTTCAAATTGTAATACCGTATCTACAATGTGTTCCAATACTTTTGGTCCTGCCAGATTACCTTCTTTATTAATATGGCCAATAATAATCATTGGGGTTGATGTCTCTTTTGCATATCTTAACAGATTTGCGGCGCATTCCCTTACCTGTGAAACACTTCCCGGGGAGGATTCAAGGTCGTCGGTGTAAAGGGTTTGAATTGAATCCAGAATAAGGAGATCAGGTTCTATCTTGTCAATTTGTAAATAGACGTTTTCAAGGCAAGTTTCATTCAGGAAATAGCAATGTTCGTTTGTTAATCCAAGCCTTTCGGAACGTAGTTTTATTTGCTGGTTACTTTCTTCACCTGATACGTATAATGTTCTTAGATTTTTAAAATTTAACACCAATTGAAGGGCAATCGTTGATTTTCCAATTCCGGGTTCCCCTCCAATTAATGAAACAGAACCCGGCACTATTCCTCCGCCAAGGATCCTGTTTATTTCCTTACTGTAAGTGGGAATCCTCTTTCCTTCCGAAATGGAAACTTCAGATAATTTTTGCGCCTGAGAAGCAAAAGTGGTTTTTACTCTTTGCCTGAAAGTGTCTTTGTGGATTTTTTCTTCTACATAGGTATTCCATTCATGACACGACGGGCATTTACCAATCCATTTGGGTGATTCCACACCACAATTCTGGCATAAAAAAACTGTTTTACTTTTTGCCATTTAATAATTGTATAAGGTCTATCAGGAAAAACTGTTTCGGTGTTATTTGTTTTTTTTTCGGTTTTCCGGTCGGGAAGATAATTTATTTATGATACCTGTTGTGGAAAGCCCCTTGATTAAATCAATGATAATAACTTGTCCTCCCCTGGCTTTAACCAGATCATAACCTACCACTTCTTCCGGATTATAATCACCCCCCTTAATAAGGATATCGGGTTGAACAGACTTGATTAGTTCATAAGGTGTTTCTTCCTCAAACAAGACAACATGATTAATGAAACCCATTGATGAAAGGATCATAGCTCTTGAATATTCATCCTGAATAGGACGGCCCGGACCCTTAATTTTTTTTACCGAGTCGTCAGTATTCAAACCAATGATTAAGATGCTACCAAGATTTGCTGCCCGGGCTAAATATTCAATATGTCCACGATGTATAAGATCGAAACAACCGTTTGTAAAAATAATTTTCTGCTCTTTAAATCGATAAATAGAAATATAATGGTTTAATTCTTCCCATGATATAATTTTCGATTTAATCCATTCCAGTTTGTCCATCTCTGTAAAATTTAATTAACGTATCGGAATTTACTCTCCGCCTGGCGGATCATGAGATCGCCCCACCCAGGCGGGGCTAAGTTCAAAATTGTTTATTGATTTACAATAAGTTATGTGTATGGAATAAAACTTATCTTATAAAAGGCTAATCCCGAAAGCTTTCGGGAGAGGCAGAGGCTAAGGTTTTTAACTGCACATATTAACCTTTTAGCCTTCATTTAGACTTATTTTT
>DAOVQI010000033.1 GCA_030628785.1 Bacteroidota bacterium | reverse complement strand
ATCTATTGTCTTGTTGGTGTATAAAACTGGTTTGAGTCAAAATAAATTTTTTATTGAAAATTGCCCGTAGGGCATTAATTATTGTAGAAGAAAAAATTGAAATGATAACTATTCCCTGTAGGGGATTAATAATAAAGCTTATAAATTAATCAGGAAATATTTACAAAATACTGATTTATCAATCGTCTACAACGAATATGTCCATAGTGTTAATCATATACTACAATAATAAAACCGCTACGCGGTATTTTTGAAAGATAAAGGAGATAAGTTTTTAAGATAAAAACTACGCATCTTCCGGAAGAACCTAAAATATCATATTGAGGAAAGAAAAACTAACAGTGTTTTAAAATTTAGCCTAAAAGAGCCACACGGTTATCGAACTTACATATACGATAGAGATCAAAAGTATGTAATTGTACTAGAACCATATCGTAATAATTTGGAATACTACTTGTTAACTGCATATTATTTAAAAGGCAGAAATGTTAAAAAGATGGAAAATAAATACAGAAGAAAATTATCGGACTTGCTATAAAGCAAAAAACGCAAATCTTCCTGGACTTGCGTTTTTCGATCTCCTTCTTCCAAATGGAAAGATGAGCACAGTGTAAATTTACAAACATTTAATTCAAATAAACAAATCTATAATATGTTTTATAACAGTTTATAAACTCTTGCCAAATATGCGATACCAAAAAATTTAAATATTAAAATACTTGAAGATGCTTCAAAAAATGACGATTTGTGTATTGTAAGGAAATAACGAAAAACCCCGGTTAAATACCGGGGACTTTTCGCGGCCCGATAAAGTCAAGCGGACTTAACCAGGTCGACTTATATTTTAAATGTATTTAATTCAAATAAACAAATTTTTAAACAAGTTATTAATCAGCTTAATGAAAAAGTTGGAATTCGCCATATTCGAATAAATTTTCGCCATATTGACGATACAAGTGCTATTGAAGATGTTAGTAAAGATAATTTAATAGCTGATTTTGAGTACTTTATTAAACATTATGATAAAGATGAAATTCGCCATATTAAATATTAGTAATACAAAAATAGGTTTCACAATGTATGTTGATATTCACTGTAATGCTTGAATAAAGAAACAATAATTGATGATAAACTCTAATTGGCAAAAAATTGGCAAAAAAAAGGTAAAAAACACCTGGAAATCTGATTGAAAAATATTTTAAAATGTTGACAAATAACCAGTTGGTATACCAAATTAATTGGCAAAAATTTTTGGCCAAAAGGATAAAATATTCTAGTAATCCGTCGGACCGTAATCCCGATAGCTATCGGGAGGCGGATGGATTTGATAAATATTTGTGACAAAACACTAATTTTTAACATTAGTAAATGAAAAATGTTACCATCATTTAAAGAAGACCACATATCACAAATCCCTGCCCTGCAGTTTCTGCAAAAGGCAGGGTATCATTATTTAACACCCGGGGAGGCTGATAATCATAGAGGGAATAAATTATCCGGGGTGATTTTGGAAGATATTCTTGAAGAACAACTTCACAGGTTGAACGGATTTGAATTTGGTGGGCAGTCATATAAATTCAGCAATGTCAATATCCATAATGCAATCCGCGAACTGAAAGATTTTTCACTTAAAGACGGACTGATCAGGACAAATGAACAGGTTTATGATCTTATCACACTTGGGAAAAGTTTTGAGGAGAATATTAAGGGTGACAGAAAGAGTTTTAATATCCAGTATATAGATTGGAAGAATCCTTCAAATAATGTTTTTCATGTTACAGAAGAATTTTCCGTTCAACGATCAGGCAGTTTTCAATCATACCGGCCCGATATTGTACTTTTTATTAACGGGATCCCTTTCGTGTTAATTGAATGTAAACGACCCGATCTCATTACTTCGGATAAGAAAAAACCGGTTGAGCAGGCAATATCTCAACACATTCGCAACCAGGAAGCAGATGGAATACCTTATTTATACATTTATTCTCAATTACTGCTTGCCGTTTGTTCCAACGACGCCAGATATGCAACAACAGGATCAAAACCGGAATTCTGGTTTTACTGGAAAGAGCAAAATTCGATGGAAGAGGAGATAGATAAATTGATTAATAAATCTCTTCCGGATGAACAAAAGGACAAACTTTTTTCCACCCGGTTTAAATATGTAAGGGATTACTTTAAAAGCAAAGAACAATCGGAAGTTGAAATTACACAACAGGATAAATTGTTGTATTCTCTTTGTAAACCAGCCAGGTTACTGGAATTGGTTTACAAGTTTATAGTATATGATGCCGGAATAAAAAAAATTGCCAGGTACCAGCAATATTTCGCGGTAAAGAATACCATTGACCGGGTTAAATATACTGATCGGGGTAAAAGAAGGGGTGGGGTGATCTGGCATACCCAGGGAAGTGGTAAATCTCTGACTATGGTCTGGTTGGCAAAAGCCCTTGCACTTGAACATGCTATTTTAAATCCCGGGATTGTACTGGTAACTGATAGAATTGATCTGGATGATCAAATATATAAAACCTTCAAAAACTGTGACAAGGAGGTGGTACAGGCCAAAACAGGAAAACATTTGGTTGAGTTAATCAATTCAGGGAAGGACAATATTATCACCACTTTAATCAACAAATTTGAGGCGGCAGTAAAGCAGGGCAAAACAAAAAGCGAATCATCTGAAATATTCGTTCTCGTGGATGAAAGTCACAGGAGCCAGTATGGTTCTGCAAATATTAAAATGCAGCAGGTTTTTCCCAATGCCTGTTATATTGGCTTTACCGGAACTCCACTAATGAAAAAAGACAAAAATACGGCTTATAAGTTTGGCGGGTTTATTGACAAATACACTATTGACCTGGCCGTGAAAGATAAAGCAGTTGTTCCGTTATTATACGAAGGCAGGCACGTTGTACAAACTGTTAGTAAAGACCCGGTTGATACATACTTTAATATGATATCCGAACCACTTACCGAATATCAACGAACTGATTTAAAAAAGAAATTCAGTAACGCGGATCATCTGAATGAGGCTAATCAGAAAATCTATCGTATTTGCTGGGATATCAGTTTATACTTTCGAAACACATGGCAGGGAACCGGCTTTAAAGGACAGCTTACCACTCCTTCAAAAAAAGCATCAATGTTATTTAAAAAGTATATGGATGAGATTGGGATCTTAAAAACAGAGGTCCTTATCTCAGGGCCGGACGACAGAGAAGGGCATGAAGATTTCTACGAAGGCACGGATGATACGGTACAACGCTTTTGGAAAAAAATGATGGAACGGTTCGGAAGTGAAAAACAATACAATAAATCACTAATCAACTCATTTAAAAATGTTGAAGAACCTGAAATAATCATAGTGGTTGATAAGTTACTTACCGGATTTGATGCACCGAAAAACGTTGTTTTATTTTTGACACGCAGTTTGAAAGAACATGGTTTATTACAGGCAATTGCGCGGGTTAACAGGGTATATGAAGGTAAAGATTTCGGATATATCATTGATTATTATGGTATTCTTGGAAAGCTGGATGAGGCTTTAAGCTCTTACAGTTCTCTGTCGGAATTTGATGAGGATGATCTGGAGGGCACCTTGATCAATATCAGGGAAGAGATAAAAACCCTTTCAGAAAAACACAGTTATTTATGGGATTTGTTCAGGTCTATTGAAAATAAGAAGGACGAGGAGGCATTTGAGCAATTTCTTGCAGACAAAGCCATAAGAGATAAGTTCTATGAGAGACTTTCTGCTTATGTCCGTACCTTAAAGATTGCAATGTCAAGTTTTGAATTCATAGAAAAGACGCTTGAACGCACAGTTGAGAAATATAGAAATGATGCAAAATTCTTCCTGCAATTGAGGGTTTCTGTTAAGGCAAGATACTCAGACGCTATAGATTACAAGCAGTATGAAACTCAGGTTCAAAAACTTATCGATACTCATATAACATCGGACAAGATTATTAAGTTAACCGATCAGGTAAACATATTTGAGAAAGAAAAATTCGAAGAAGAGGTTGAAAAAGTTATTGGTAAAGCAGCAAAGGCTGATATGATTGCCTCAAGGACAGCAAAAACCATTACGGATAGAATGGAGGAAGACCCGGCATTCTATAAAAAATTTTCAAGGTTGCTGGAAGAAACCATTGAAGAATACCGGCAAAGAAGAATTGATGAAATAGAATACCTGGAACAGGTAAAACAGATAATGAACTCTGTTCAGAACCGAACCGGAGATGAAACACCGGAACAATTAAAGGATAATGAAGTGGCAAAAGCATTTTATGGTATAGTAAATGAGATGCTGGATATTAAAATTCCTGATGAAGGTAAAAGAAAAGGTTTTTCGGCCGAAACCGGTTTAATAATCGATGAGATAATTATTCAAAATAAAGTGGTGGATTGGCAGGAGAAGGAAGATGTGATCAACAGAATGAAACAGAATATCGAAGATTACTTATATGAAACCATGTCGAAAGAAGAATTAGAATTAGACTGGGACATTATTGATAATATTATTGAAAAAAGCATTGATATAGCAAAAAGAAGGTATTAGATGAAGGGAAAAAACTTTGTTAAATATGGTTCCGGGGAATTCCGGTTTGAGCTTATCCGTTGTGCAAGAAAAACGCTTGGAATAACGGTAAATTCTGATACAACTGTAGTTGTCAGAGCACCGGAAAAAGCTAGTTATAATCAAATTTTATCGAAAGTTCAAAACAGAGCCAGGTGGATACTAAAACAAATAGACTACTTTGAATCATTCCTGCCATTAACACCGCCGAGAGAATATGTTTCCGGCGAAACGCACCTCTATCTGGGCAAACAATATAAACTGAAAGTAACTTCTGGCGATAATGAGGCGGTAAGGCTTCTTAGAGGACAAATTATTGTTATTACCTCAAACAGGAATGACTCGAACAGAGTTAAGAAACTGCTTACTAAATGGTATAAAGAACATACAACCAGTTATTTTGAAAAGAAATTCAACGAAATAATTACACGTTCTGGATTTAATGTAGATGGTAAGGCCGCTCTGGAAATGAAACGTATGAGCAAGAGGTGGGGCAGTTGTACCCCCGGAGGAAAGGTAATTGTCAATCCTGAAATAATTAAAGCACCTTCTAAATGTATTGAGTATGTTTTTATACATGAACTCTGCCATATTAAACATCCTCATCATGGTAAAGAATTTTATTCACTGCAGGAAAAAATAATGCCGGATTGGAAACGATGGAAAGATCGTTTGGAAAGAATAATGATTTGATTACAATAGTGCCAGAGTGAATTAATTAATTTGTTTCGACTTTGTAGATGAACACTAATAAATGATGAGTTTGCTGGTTTGTCTGGTGCTGCCATCAAATACTTTAATGAAATATATTCCTTTGGGATAGCCTGACAGATTTATTGGGTATTCAAGTCCGTGTGAGGTATTTGAAAACTGCTCTTGCAGGATTAACCTGCCAGTTATATCATAGATTTGGATGAATATTTTGTTCTGGGAAAAGGTATCGAGATAAATTAAAAATAAGCCGTTTGAAGGGTTCGGAAAGATTTTCAGATCGTTACCTGACGTTTTTTCCAAAGGGAAACCTGTTGTTGTGCCTTTTTCAAAATATATTGAAAGCCTGGGGTGTTTTGTACTATCCTGAAAGAAAGGGGAGCAAAACATCATCGATCTTTCCGGTTCTTCTGTCTGTAAACTGAATAAAAATCCAAAACTTTTAGTCGGCCTTACCAGCATATCCCTTACAATTGCTGTTACATTTATGTTAGGGTAGTCCTGGTATTGGATGCCGCTGGCTGGGATTAGTACCTGGTTTAAATGCGATATATAGGGTTGTCTGCGCCAGCTAAGGTATAAGGGCCATTCGGAAACGATACGTTGAAAATAGCTGGCATTGGAACCGTCGGAAAATTCATGTCCAACACTTTTTTGCGGGGAATAAAGCGAAAGGTATGCTACAACAACATTAGTATCGGTAATATGACTCAGATCAAATTCAATCAAGCTTCTGAAAATGCGATCCCTGTTATAGGTCACGGTAGCTCTTGACATGAAATATTTTTGATAAGCGGAAGTACCCAGATTGGGTGTGTTAATAATGCTGTATTTTATCTGGGTTGTAGCCGAACTAAGGATTATTCCATAAACGTGATCACTTTCGATGGTGATTTCAACTGAATCAAATGTGGAACAACCATTTTGTCCTGAAACGGTAACTCTGTACAGGTTTCTCCCCAAACCAACATGTAAGCTGTCAACCACCCTGGTTTGTTCGGTTATGCCATCATTCCACAAGTAGGTATTATCTCCGGCGCCTGCATCCAGGATAATGGCTTGATCTGCCTTGATAGTAGTATCATTGCCCAGGTTTACAACCGGTGAGGGCAGGATTGTTACATTGATAGTATCTGAGGTCATACAACCAAAAGTGTCAATTGCTTCAATATTATATTGTCCCGTTTCGAAAACCTGAAATCTATAGTCCAGTGATGATCCGTTATTCCAGTTGTAACTATCGAAAAAATCCTGTGCGGTTATAAATCCTCCTCCACAAAAAGCTGTATCGTTTCCCAGGTTAACTTTTGGTGGTATTGTAATGGTGATCGTATCAGAAGACCTGCAGCCGGTTGAATCGATTACTTCTGCAAAATATTTTCCGGATTCGAATATTTCAACATATTGACCGGTCGCAGCACCATTATTCCAATCATAAGTCAAAAAACCAGGTTCCGCATATAATTTACTGCCTTTGCACATGATTGTATCTTTACCGAGATATAACGGTCCGTTAAGAACAACCATATCCTGAACTAATCCGTTTCGGTTATCGGTCAGAAAAATCGGGTACTTCCCTTTTAACAATCCTGAAAATTCATTTTCTGATTGGAATGTGTCGCCACCATTCACGGAATAGTTTATTGGTGGAACGCCTCCTTCACTGAATATGGTTATGGATCCATTGCTTAATTCATCGCAGGATAAATGAGTGAACTCAATATTGTTTATTCGTAATCCGATTTTTGCAATGAACACATCGCGTTTACCATAGTTTGTAAGAACAATATCTCCGAATGTTGTTTTGTCCTGGTAATAATCCGAGTGTTGACCGGTAAAGTAAATATTGTTGTTGGAATCAAGAACAATTGACTCTCCGGCATCTGTTGAGTATATACCTTCATAATCTGCACTCCCGCCGGCAGGGAGCACCCAGTTCAGATTGAAGTTTTTATCAAATTTGGCAATAAAGATGTCTGCTTCGCCTTTTGCAATCAATGAAACTTGCTTGCCGGAAGATACACGGTCTCCAAAAACCGTTGTATCCGTAAAAAAACCTGTAATATAGATATTTGCTTCATCATCAGCGGCAATATGATTTCCCTGATATCCTCCGCTGTTGTTCACATACGATAAATCAGCATTGGATTGGTATTTAGCAATAAAAGCCCCCTTTGAAACCAGTGATGTGTCTTCAAAAATAACCGTTCCTGAAAGCCTGCCTGTAACATATATGCCCCCGCTTTCAGTATTGCCAAAAGTGGTCAGGGATAGTCCGGTACAGTATGTCCCAAACGTTTCCCCTGCCTCATCAACTTTTGTTCCCCCTGCTTGCCTTGCCCATAAAATGGTTCCACCAGCACTGAATTTTACAATAAACAAATCTACAGATCCATACGCCGTCATGGCTGCCTGTTGATCTCCAAAATAAATTGTTCCGGTAAAATTCCCGGTTAGATATATGTTTCGAGAATCATCAATTGCAATAGCATATCCAATATCATTTCCTGCACCTCCGGCACTTTTTGCCCAGACTAAAATTCCATCCTTGTCATATTTGGCAATAAAAACATCTAACCCGCCTGATGAGATCAATGTTATATTGTCGAACCTGGCAGTATCCTGAAAATAGCCGGTAATATAGATGTTATTATATGAATCACTGGTAATTGAATAGGGTGCGTCTCCTTCTGCTCCACCCGCCTTTTTTGACCACAATAAATTACCATCCGGATCATACTTTGCAATAAAGATTTCCTGTTCCTCATTGGCTTCAAGAGTTGCCAGTATTCCTTCCGGAGAGGTTCCTCCGAATTGAATGGTATCGGTAAAACGGCCGGTAACATAAATATTATCCTCGGTATCGACAGTTAAGGCTACACCAAAATCATCATACTTTCCTCCGGTTTGAAGGCTCCATATTACATCACAATCGGCGTTATATTTTGCTAAAAAAGCATCGTTGCCTCCAAAGGAAAATAACCGTTCTTCATTAAATTGTGCACGGCTTTGAAAGGATCCGGTAATATATATGTTTCCATCATTATCCACGGCAATTCCTCTACCAATATCATCCGTCAATCCACCTCCGGATATTGCCCATTCGAACAAGGGGGTTTTTTGAGCAAATCCGTTTCTTCCGGTAATCGAAAGCATACAGATTATGATGAAATATGTTATGGTAATCTTTTTCATTCCCTTTTTAAAAAATTAAAAGGCATTATAAAAGGTATTACCCTTAAAATGGTTAATATCTGTCAATGGTAACCTGGCGCCAAATTTATCATTTAATATTTCAACAAACCGGTTTGCTATGTAAGCTGACCCCTTTGGATTTGGATATTTGCCATCCAGCGAAAAGAAACCGTCAATTTCCAGATCAAATCGTAATGGTACACCCGCCTTTGAAATCAGTTTCTCCGGATAAACGGGTTGTTCAAACTCATCCACCAGGGTTGAGAGAGCCATTTGGTGTAAAATTGTCTTTAAGTCAACCAGTGCTAACTGTCCCTGATTTTGTTGGACGGCTTGTGAAATAAAATTATTAAATTGGTTTACCCGCTTTTCAATTATGTTCATTTCATCAAGAGTGAGGATATATTCATCCGGAACGGGAATCATATAGCCAAATCCCTTTGCATCCAGTTGTTCAATCGGGAGATTGAGCAAGACTCTTTCGTCGGGCTGAATTAGTCTGATTTTAGGAATGGGTCTTCCATCCGGGTAAAAAGCATCAGGAAGATTCTTATCATTTATCACCAAAGGTTGGGGAGGTGTTAATCCAAACCCCCCGATAAATACTACAGTCGGACGATGTAATTCTTTGGGAGAAAACCAGTTATGGAATTTGACGGCATTGTTAAATTCCTTATAGAAATCGTATAAGGCATCGAAGTCGTCATATTGAGTATCACTGGTGGCAATCCTGATTTGATTGGGCTGAATGGTTGTGAAATAAGCAAATTCAGTAACATTTGGCAGGGTGGCAATTATTCCCCTGGTATTTAAATTTGTTGTCAACAGGGATACTGCTTGATTGAACGAATCTTCAAAAACAGAGACCGGTGTTAAGTCGTTCTTTTCAATTTGCTCAGGACTTGGTACAGGATCAGGATTGCCGGTACCTCCCGATAATGCATAGTTTAAAACATCATGGAGGCCGATTAAAAGAGTAAAAAATGTCGGGTTTGTATTAGCTGCGTTTTGGATTAGACTGGTGGATTCATTTATGCCGGTGAGCCTATCGTAGTAAATATTTCCTGATAATCCGGGTTCGGTAATTTGAAACGATTTAATACCGGGAACACCCCAGTTGTTCAGTAAACTTATATCTTCTTCAAGGGATGCCGGAAATTCTCCATCCAGGGCTACAATTGATGGAGAAACGGTATCCCTGGAAATGAATTGATAAACGTATCTGCCCTTAACTTGATCAGCAAAAGAAGCTTCCCGGTTGTAACCGTTTTCGGAATGAATGAGTGGTTGAATATAAGTTCCGCCATCTACAAGTGCCATTTGCCGGGCAAGAATAGAAGGCCAGGAAAATGACTGTCCTTCGTTATATAACGAACCATTCATGTAGCCGGCAGTAATGGAGCCACCAACAGATATAAAGTTGCTGAAATCAGCAGAGCCCGAACTTGCTAAAAAATCTTCTTCCGGAAACTCATAAGAACAAGAAGAAAAAATGAGAATAGCATAAAAAGTAAAAATATATATATACTTGTTTTGTAACCAACCAATTTTCAAGTGTCTCATTTTAAAATTTTTACGATTGTTCACATTCCAACACACTGATTAGTACCGTTGTTTTATTTAAATATTTGGTCGAAGTTAAGAGCAAAATAGTATAATGCTGTAATAACTGGACCTCCATAGGTATTAACATAACCGAAATTGAAGAAATTGGTAACCCCAACTTTCAGAACTGTATTAAATCTTTCAAATTTGTAACTGCCCTGCATGTCAAGTGTATTAAATTGATTGATTTTCCCATCCCCAAAAGGACTTTGCCAATCGAAAGCATTCTGCCATCTCCAATTAATATTATAGCTGAAATTTTTCAGGAATTCCTGTTGGGAGAATGAAACATTCGCTTTGAATTCAGGAGTATTGAATCCGGGAACAATCGGATCGTCTACCTTTGTGGTTAATTTCGACCAGGTAAAGTTCGAATTAATTACAGTTCTCTCAAGGTAAATGTATTTAAAACCAAGGGTAAAGCCCTGAACCGTTATATTGGTTTTTGAATTACTATTTATATAAAAAACATCATGTTGTGTAGTGTTGAATATTTGAGTGGCTGCGTCATAAATATCTATAGATGGTACGGTTCTGGGCTTGACCAGTCTTTTCAGCCCGATGAAATTTTTATACAATGATCTGTAATAGGTTGCATCAAGGAATAATTTGCCAGTGATGTTCAGCTTATAGACCAACTCAATGGATCGTATCGTTTCGGGTTTATATTCCGCTAAATGATCTTCTTTAACTATCCCTTTCTCAAGCAATGGAAGGTTTTTAATAATTGCCTGATCGAGGTTATATCGTTCCGGATTATCTTCATCGGAGTCAATGCTTACGGCATTTTTAAAAGCATTAATATCCTGGAGAAAGAAGGAATTTCCAATCAGATCATATGAATTGATAAGTCCGGGCAAACCACCGATAATTCGTGCCACCCCAAGATCCTTGTTAATAAACTGTTCTTTTGTATTTGGGAACCGGGAACCGGATTGCAGCGAAAATCTGAAATTATGCATGTTATTTAATGTGTAGACTGCTGAGAAGCGGGGCGAAAAACTGCCATAGAAGTTTTCATTTTTGTCGTATCGTAAAGAAGCAACAAATTGAACGTTATCCTGAAAAAGGGTTTTGGATATTTCGGAATAGAGACCGAATTCATAGTTGGTAATATCGTTCCCTGCTGTATCAGCAAACAAGGTTCCGGCTGAATTGAGATCATATAACCGGTAGTTGCCGCCGATCTGAAAATCAAGGAATTTAATTGCATCACTGAAATCGTATTTACCTTCAATATGGTATAAGCCTGAATTATTAATGATTTTAGCACCCTCACGGAAATCAGCAAGATTTTTAATCCGGTATTTTTCATATTCAAATTCAGGTGTACCCGGTTCAGCACGATCTGAATTATCCCTGCCAAATCCCGAATCGGCGAATTTACGGGCTTCCTCATGGCTTCCTCCGTTTAAACCTAAAGCTGGGTGGCCAGTGTAGGCCATTTTATAATGTCTAAACCACTCCTCATCATTTTTCCAGATTCGATTTAAGTTCACTGCCAGGTTCCCGGCATCATATGAATTTCCGGAATTCTGCCAGGTTGTGTATCCCCTGATAAAAAAGTTATCACCAATCACTTCAGCCTTTCCCTGAAAAATACCAAAATTATTCAACGAAATTCTGTTATCCCCGGTATACATGGTGGTTGCAATCCCGTAATTTCCTTGTAGAATAGCTCGTGTACCGGAGCTTAGCTTGTAGTGGACAGCACCACTGACTTTAATATTTTTCGTATTGTAGTTTACAAGGTCCTCTTCGGCGTAACCCGTTCTGGCAACATCAAGATTACTGCCATAAGGACCGACAGGCAATGTGGTGAGGATTTCATCGCCATAAAGATTAAGTCCGTCATAACCCGGATCAATGATTGTTGGATCGGTCCCAGCCGGAAAAGTTTCTATTTTTTCAGTTATCTTAATTTGGTCTGGATCGGTTGTTTTGTGTACATTTTTAAATTCATCGGCATGCCAGTCTTCCCCTCTCATAAATGAAATATTTAACTTAAATGCAAAATGTTCATTGGTTGCCTTTGCATAGCGAATTGCACCTTCAAAGATGGGGTCAAGATTGAATTCAAAAAGTCTTGTCGATCCAAATCCAAGATTGTTCACCATTCCCTTGGCAGAAGCACTTAGTCCCTGGTATTTGAACGGATCCTTACTGTTCATTAGCAACAGACCATTTAAGGCATTTGGTCCGTAAAGCGCTGAAGAAGGTCCGGGTAACAATTCAAGGCTTTCAAGATCCAGTTCGGAAATGCCGGCAATATTACCGACGGGAAAGTTTAAACCGGGTGCCTGATTATCCATTCCGTCGATTAACTGAACAAACCTGACATTCCCGGTTGAATTAAATCCTCTTGTATTTATTGATTTGAATTGAAGTCCCTGCGTGGCAACATCCACACCCCTGAGATTTGCAAGCGCATCATAAAATGTTGACACAGGTGCCTGACGGATATCAAGCATGTTCATTTTTTCAATGGTAACCGGAGCCCGGAAGATTTTCTTCTCGATCAGCGGGGCTGTGATAATAACCTCTTTACTCATGATGATGGTTTCATCCATGAGAATACGTAAATTGGATAATACAGGCCTGGAAACCGTAATCTCTTTCGACGCAAAACCAACAATTGAAAACCGGATAATTACCGGTAATTCAACGTCTGCCTTTAGAAAAAAATTCCCTTCATTATCAGTTGCTGTTCCAATGGTTTTATCTTTAATAATAATATTTACCCCGATCAAAGGTTCATTGTCAGCGGAAGATATTACCTTTCCCGAAATTGTTATCCCCTTTTGGGCATACGTTAACTGGAAAAAGAAAAAAGTGAAAAAGAACAATAATATATAAGACCTTGAAGGCATTTTCATTAATTAAAATCGTTTGGGGATCAATATTAAAGATTTTTTTTACCATTTTGGTCATTTGTATTACATTAATCTTTATGTTTAAAATACATTATTTGGAATGAATTTTGCAGAAATTTTGATTTGTTGAGCAAAATATCATAAATTTGTTTGTGATTAGTCTAAATAAAACTGGATAAACAAGATATGAACCGACTAAAAATAAAATATAAATCACAAATTTTGATTATCGGATCTGTTTTGATATTTGGTTTATCTGTTCTTCCTGTTTTTGCGATAAAGCATATTACGAAAATTCATAGGAGTACAGTTCTCCCCGATACTTTAACAAATAACCGGATAAATGATACAATACGCCTGGAAGGGACCAGCGGATCATATACAACCGCTTCAACAACAATACCTCCGGGACCTGAATTATTTTCGGATCTGAAAAAAGATTTCAAAATCTATCCTAACCCCGTAAAGAACATGTTGAACCTTACATTTAATGCGGACAGGGCATTGGATGGAATTTTACTGATCAGGGATATACTGGGTAAAGAGGTAAAAAGGTTTAGTTTTGAAATATCTCCCGGGAGTAATCGATTTTCCTTTCCTGTAGATGATTTCTATAAAGGCATCTATTTTGCCGAGTTCTATACTCTGAAAAAACGAATTCTTACCAAAAAAATCATCAAAGAATAAAACAAATTGAGGTAATGGTAGTAAAAGCGGATTTTCTTGAAACGTTAATACCATTAGCATGTTTTGCATTCTTATATTCAATCCCCCAAGATTTTCGGGATTATATCCTTTTGCTGTATTATTAGTGAAGTATTAATTTTCATTCAGGGGGAATCTATGAATGATTGTTTTTCCTAAATAAAAAATCAAATCAATTTAGTACCTTGGAAAAAATTATTTCACCCATGAAAGCAAAAAGAATCATTTCATTAAAGTTATTTCTCCCTTTAATTTTTTGTTTGTTTATAGGCCTCTCATTTTCCGGTTACGGCCAGGAACACAACAAGAATCAGGTTCCGGGAAAGGATAAGACTGAAGTTGTACAACACGGGGCTGAAGAACATACTGATCAGGAGGTTCATGATGAGGGAAAACATGGCCTCGATTTATCATCGTTGTTTTTCATTATTATCGCCTTGATCATTGGTGCTGCCGTAAGGCATTTTTTACGAAAAAGTCCGCTGCCTTTTACGGTTATGTTACTTCTGTTTGGTTTAGGT
>DAOVQI010000133.1 GCA_030628785.1 Bacteroidota bacterium | reverse complement strand
AGCTTAAGGAGTACACCGCCCAGATTAATACGAGCGGCAATTACCTGATAAACCTGATTAATAACATTATTGATATTGCGAAAATAGAATCCGGGGAAGTAAAAATCAGTCTTTCCGAGTGTAAAATTAATCAGATGCTTCTTGACCTGTATGCTTACTATAACCAGGAAATAAAGGAAAAAGGAAAAGAGCAAATTCATTTGTATCTGAGGAGAGCCAAAAAAGAAAAAAACTTTGCCATACTATCAGAACCTTACAGACTAAAACAAGTTATGTCAAATCTTTTAGCTAATGCAGTAAAATTTACGAATTCAGGTTCGGTTGAATTTGGTTATAACATTATAGATGAAGGCGATCCGAAAGTCGGGCAAACCATACAGTTTTATGTTAAGGATACCGGAAGGGGTATTCCAAAAGAAAAGCTGGATTTCATTTTTGACAGGTTCAGGCATAGTGACGATTCCTACACAAAAGTATATAATGGGGCTGGATTAGGGTTACTCATTTCCAGAGCTTATGTCAAATTGCTGGAAGGCAGGATGTGGTCCAAATCAGAAGTCGGCAAAGGCTCGGAGTTTTATTTTACCCTGCCGTATAATCTGGTCAAGCCTAAAATGCCAATCGAAGGGTTTATTGAAATATCAACTGATGACGTCAATTGGAAAAATCTGACCTTTCTGGTTGCTGAAGACGTTAAAAGCAATTTCAAATATATTGAATCGGTGTTGGAAAAAACAAAAGCCGGGTTAATATGGGCAAAGGATGGAAAGGAAGCGATTGAAAAATTCAAAGACAACAGGGATATTGACTTGATACTGATGGACATTCGAATGCCAATAATGTCAGGATATGAAGCTGTGGCTGAAATAAGAAAGATGGATAAGAACATCCCTATTATCATCCAGACTGCTTATGCACAAAGCGATGACAGACAGAAGATCCGGGAAATAGATTATGATGATTATATAACCAAACCAATTAGTAAGGAAACATTGATCAAAGTAATTTCTAAATATGTCAGAACTGGTTACTAGGTGCTGGGTGTCTGGAAATATGAATGATGAATGATGAAATAAGAAAGAGGTTAAGGTTGAGGTTGAGAAGAAGAAGGGAGAGTTGCTGGATACTGGGTACTGGTTACTGGGTGCTGGGTTGCTGGGAGACCCTGTGAAATGGGAGCGAGTAAACCAAAAACCACTTAATGTAGAGCCGAATCGTATTCGGCTGGAACCCGAAACTGAGAACCCCAGTGAAATATGCTCCTTCCCTAGTGAAATGTTTTCGTACCTCAAATTTCACCCCGTAGGATAATTATTCCAACGGGGTGAACGGGGCAGGCCGAGGAACAAGAAACTAAACAACAAGAAATGAAAACACATAGAGACATAAAATTCGGAATTGGAAAGAAGCTACTCTTTTATTTCTTAATCCTATCCCTGGTGCCCATTGTAATTAGTGGAGTGATTTCCTTTGTTATCACCAAAAAGCAACTTGAAGAAAATACAAAAAGGCACTTAACTCACCATGCCAGGGATTGCGGAAGAAAAATATCATATTATGTAAATGCTCGTTATCAGGACATAAGATTACTTTCAAAAGCTGATGTTTTTGAGGGTAATGATCGAGAAACAAAGCAAAGATATATAAATGATGCCATAGAAATCTATCCCTATTACAAGGCAGTCACTGTAATTGATTTAAACGGAACAATAATAGCCTGTACACGGGAGGAACTTGTTGGTGAATCGAGATCCGATAAAGAATGGTTTCACAGAACAATTAAAAACAAAGAGGGTGATATTATTGTATTAGAGCCCTATCGTGCAGAAACAGCTGAGCGGGAGATGGTGATTGGGTTCAATTCTCCAATAATCAATGAAAGCAATAAAGAAGTTATTGGTGTTTTAACTACCAGGGTGAATATGGACCATATTATACAGGTAATACAAACACTGGATGAAGGAACACCTGGTGATAATCATGCTTACCTGCTCGACAAGAAAGGCAAGATATTAGCAGGTCCTGAAAAAGGTGAATTTCTAACCACTTACCGTCTGCATGATTTTCCGGTTGTTAAGGATTTACTTGCCGGTAAATCGGGGATTACACGATACAGAAACGACAGGGGAGAAGATGTTATCAGCGCCCGGTATGCATTAATGGGAGAAGGTGATTTTGATGGCTGGGGCTGGGGAGTCATCGTAACCGAGCCTGTTTCAAAAGCGTTTAAAGCAGCTCATGTAATACGCAACATATTGTTTGCGTTGATATTAGCTTTCGCTTTGTTAGTAATTGTGTTTGCCGTATATATTTCCAGAGGATTTACAAGACCAATTGTTCAAGTATCCAAAGCGGCATTGAGAATATCCGGAGGAGATTTGAAACCAATAGAAATTAAACATAACCTGAAAGATGAAATAGGCGAGCTTGTTGATGCATTTAATAAAATGTCGGAAAATTTGTATACAACCACAGTGTCTCGCGATGCATTGGTTAAAGAGATTGCCGAACGTAAGCAAGTGGATAAAGCCCTGGAAAAAGCTAAAATCCAGGCTGAGCTAGCCAACCAGGCAAAAAGTGAATTTCTGGCAAATATGAGCCATGAAATACGGACCCCGATGAATGCTATCCTGGGTTTTACCGAAATCCTCGAAGAACAGTTTGCAGCTAATCCCGAGTATAATGATTATATAATTGGGATTAAAAATAGTGGAAAGGGTCTGCTGGGATTGATCAATGATATTCTGGACCTGTCGAAAATCGAGGCAGGTAAACTGGAAATAAATTACGAACCTATTAATCCGGGTGCCATAATTGATGAAATAAGACAAATTTTCTCTTTAAAAACCAGGGAGAAAAAGTTGAATTTTAAGATCAATGTTGATCCAAACCTTCCAAAAGGGTTGCTATTTGATGAAACCAGGCTTCGCCAGATCCTTTTTAACCTGATCGGAAATGCCGTAAAATTTACCAATGAAGGGAGCGTTACGGTTAACGTAAAGAGTAAAGATGGGTATGAAGAAGGCAGTAATATTGATTTATTTATTGAAGTAATTGACACCGGAATAGGTATCTGTGAAAAATCACAACAAGTCATTTTTGAGCCATTTCGTCAGAAGGATGGGCAAAGTACACGTAGATACGGAGGTACCGGTCTGGGATTAACCATTACCAAACGCCTGGTGAATTTGATGAACGGAACCATAAGTGTAAAAAGTGAAGTAAATAAAGGTTCAACTTTTAAAATATCCCTGCCGCATATCCGGGTTTCAGCTATAGTTAAAAGTCCTGCTTCTGAAGCTGAGTATGTATCAGGAATCAAATTCAAGAACCCACAGATCCTGCTGGTTGAGGACATCGAATCGAACCGCAAGGTTATTCGTGGTTATCTGGAATCATGCAATGTAAGAATTATTGAGGCAGAAAATGGAAGCATTGGTATAGAAAAGGCTGAGAAATTTAAACCTGATCTGATACTGATGGATATGCAAATGCCGGGAATAGACGGGTACGAAGCCACCGGAATAATAAAAGCGGAAAAAGAACTGAAACATATCCCCATCGTAGCGTTAACAGCTTCTTCACTGAAAAGGGATGTCAATAAATTGAAAACTCTTTGTGATGGATATCTTAGAAAACCTGTTACAAAATCCCGGTTATTGTCAGAGCTTATAAAATTCCTGCCTTATACCAAACAGGAGGAACCTGAAGAAAAAACCGCTCGACAGGAAACTGATTATCTTCATGATTTGAAACAACTTGCTTTACAGAAGAACCGGATTCCAAAAGAGCTTGTGGATATTTTCCGTACCCGGATTATCCCGGAACATGAAAATATCATGAAAAACAGGTCAAACAAAAAGATAAGGAATTTTGCCTCGATGGTTTTGGAAACAGGGAAAGAATATAACATAAAGGTACTACAGAATTATGGCAATGAATTACAGGAGTATATTAATTCGTTTAATGTAAAGAATATCAATACGCTGCTAACAAATTTCAGCGAAATGGCAGAGATAATTAGTTAATAGTCGGCAGTCTACAGTTGGCAGTCCACAGATTGCCGACTTAAAAATGCAAAGTATAATGAAATTAGCCATTATCAAGCCATAAACATTGAACTTAGCCCCGATGGCTATCGGGGTGATCTCATGAACGAAGTGAGTAAATTCCGATACAAAAATATAAAGGAGTTATTGAAAAAGAAAAATTATTACACAGAGAACCATAGAGAAGTCACGGAGATTCACGGAGAGGTTGATTTTCTCTGTGTAACTCTGTGTATTCTCCGTGTAACTCCGTGAAATTACATATAAAATTATTTTTTATAGAACAAATTCCCCTCCTGGACAGGAGAGGTGTCCCGCCGACTACGCCTTCCATCGGTCGCCAAAGGCTTGCCGATGGCGATGCACGAAGTTTCGGCGTAGCAAGGTGGCGGGACGGGGTGGTAGATAAAAAAAATCATAAGAAATTTATAAATACAGTATGATGTCAGAAAATGAATTAAAACAGGATTACGATTTTCAATCAAACGTATTGATTATTGACGATATTGCCGAAAATATCCAGGTACTCGGGAACATCCTGGATGAAAACGATATCGAGTTCAGTTATGCTACCAGTGGTAAAGAGGCTCTGGAAGCAATTACCTTTAACAAACCAGATCTTTTGCTTCTTGATATTAATATGCCGGAAATGAGTGGTTTTGAAGTATGCGAAAAACTTAAAAAAGACCCGGAAACAAAGGGAATTCCTATTATTTTTCTGACGGCAAGAACCGAACAGGAAGATATTGTCAAGGGGTTAACAATCGGAGCTGTAGATTATGTTACCAAACCTTTTAATTCGAAAGAACTCATATCCAGGGTCAATACCCATCTTGAATTAAGCAATTCCAGGAAAATATTAAATATTAAGAATGAACAGTTAAGAAAAGTAAATGCGGATATGAAAGAAATAATCAAGACTAAAGATAAGTTCTTTTCAATAATAGCGCATGATTTGAAAGGGCCTTTTAACACCCTTCTAGGATTTTCAGAATTGCTCTTAAAAGAATATGATAACAGGGATCCGGAAGAAAATAAGGAAATGATTACCCATATCTTCAATTCGGCAGTTCATGGTTTTGATCTTTTAAATAACCTTTTGGAATGGTCCAGATCTCAGACAGGAAGGATCGAATATGAACCTCAGAACTTTAGTCTTAACGATCTGATCCGCCAAAATATCTTATTTATTTCCGATGCAGCGTATAAGAAAAATATTGAGGTGCAGAGTAAAATTAAGGAACATATCCTGGCTTTTGCTGATCGAAGGATGATCAATACCGTGGTAAGAAATCTGATTTCAAATGCCCTAAAATTTACCGAACCCGGAGGAAAGATTATCTTGAGTTATACGAAAGAGGCCAAATTCATCGAGGTATGCGTTTCAGATACCGGTATGGGTATCAGGGAGGAAAATATCCCCAAATTGTTCAATTTGACGGAAGGCTTTAGTACCAGGGGAACAAATAATGAGCAGGGTACCGGATTAGGACTTATATTGTGTAAGGAATTTGTTGAAAAAAACGGAGGGAAAATTTGGGTTGAAAGCAAATATGGGGAAGGGAGTAAATTTATGTTTACCATTCCTGCCCCGTGAAATAGTATTTTTTAATTTCATGGGGACTGGTTCAACTGCATAATATGTTGTTATTGATTAAATTGATAGATTGTTAAATTGTTTGGTGGTCGTGTAGAGCCGAATTATATTCGGCTGGGAAAAGACCTGCCAGAGTTTGGAAAACCTGGCAGAGTCTGTGTGAAGGGATGTAGGCTGAGGTTAAGGTTAAGGTTGAGGTTGAGAAGAAGAAGGGAGAGTTGCTGGATACTGGGTACTGGTTACTGGGTGCTGGGGAAAATGTGTTAAAGTGTTAGTGTGTAAAAGTGTTAAATGTTATACGTTATAAGTAAAAGGCAGGAAGGGTGGAAATCCGTCCGACCGCCCGCCTGAACGAATTCATTCGGGCAGGCTTGAGTCGGTCCGAAGGATGTAGGGTTGGATAGATGTGGAGAGCATGTGGTATGGGGCAAAGGGGCATGGGGAAGGATGAACGATGAAAGATGAACTTCGTCCGACCACTAAGCGATAGACCGTGCGAGAGCAGGTTGGTCTGACGAATAAGACTAATAAAGAAACGAATTTGCGAGGAACGAACGTTTGGCGAAGCCAAACCTCACGAGCAGGTTTGAGCGAACGATTGGCTCGAACGAAGTAAGAGCCAATCTTCATGAGCTGGTTTCAGAGCTTGGATTGTGGGAGCGAATAACGACAGTGGGTGCGAGTAACTAAGTGACGAAGCAAACTGCTTAAGATTCAGCCATGCGCCAAAATAGAAAGACTGTTATAAGCTCACGATAACCCTTTACAGATTGCCTGCCCGCCGTAACTTGTGTAGGCGGGCTTCTCCGCCTATGGCGGATCGCAATAATCAGTGCTTTTTTTATGCCTAAGAAAGTAAATGCAAACCAACATAAAACACGACGGAACTACTGGTTTTGATCAATGTTACAACCGTTTCATCCGGCGCGAATAGCTAGTACCTTTTTCGAAGTAAAGGATGTAGAGTTGGATGTTCCGGTACAAATTACCCATTGGCGGGACGGGCATTCTTTCGGGCAGGCTCCTTATCTAAGGAGGAGAATTTTAGGTTTGGACCAGGGGCCGGAAACATGATCGAGTGGCAGTAACAGGGATGATTAATGGGTTGCAGGTTACGGGTTGCTTAATGGGGAAAATGTGTTAAAGTGTTAGTGTGTTAAAGTGTTAAATGTTATACGTTATAAGTTAAAAGGCAGGAAGGGTGGAAATCCGTCTGCCCGCCCGCCTGAATGAAAAAATTCATTCTTTCGGGCAGGCTTTCAGCGGTCTGACGGTTAGGAGATGGGTAGGAAGGTTTGCGTCCATAGCGGTCAATAATATTATATTATATTATATGAACCCTTTAAATACCTAAACAAAATTAAAATTTGGTAATTCATTTTCAGGATGTTACAAGCGATTCTAAATAATTGTGTATATAGACTCTATATAAAACAAATTATTAACTTTATATCATGAAAAAAATTCTTGTTCCTATTGATTTTTCGAAGGATTCGATGCATGCATTGAAACATGCATTAACACTTACCGGAAAGGTGGACGCCGGCTTACGGATCATTCATGTAAGAAAAAACAAAGATTATGACAGACCTTTCATAATTGAGGGATCTGAAATTGCTTATGAAAAAACGGTCAGGAATTTTTGTGAGGAGATAATCAATAAATATAAGAATAGACAAAACCTTGATTATGTTGTAGCCAGGGGTAAAGTTTATGCGAAAATCATCGAGCGGGCACTGAAGGATAAGACAGATATGATCATAATGGGAACTCATGGTGTATCGGGTTTTGAGGAATTCTGGCTGGGCAGTAATTCATACCGTGTCGTATGTCAGGCCCCGAGTCCCGTTTTAACGATTCAATATGGATTCAGAAAGAAAAATATTACAAAAATCGTTTTACCTGTTGATGCTTACCGGGATACAAGGCAGAAAGTTCCGTTTACCACTGAACTGGCTGCTATGGTAGGGGCAGAAATTCATATTGTGGAGGTCCGCTCAACAAACGAGTCAGTTATTAAGAAAAGATTAAAAAAGTATGCCGATCAGGTATACGATTATGTTATAAAAAGGAAAGTAAAAGCCATAAGAGATTCCTTGTACGGAAGCGATATTTCAGATTTAACGATTTCCTATGCTGTTCATGTTGGTGCTGAGCTGATCTCGATAGTCAGCAGACAAAGGGGTGCTCCCGTTAACTTAAGGATAAGTACAACCGCTCAGCAGATGGTAAATCATTCACCTATTCCGGTATTGAGTATTCATCCAGGCCGGTTGTAATGATTTTTCCTCAAACCTAAATCCCGCTCCTCTTTCTTCAAAGTCTGCTCAAGTGGGTGGTCAAAATACAAAGAGGAAAAACCATAGACAGGATATCCCCTTCCTGTTGTTAGTGCCAATGGCATCCCTATGGGAGAGGAGTGTGATGGATGGTGTGGCTGTAAGGGGTGTATCAGTTGAATTATTCGGCGGGGTTGTCAAATTTAGTACTATTAGCTGACAGTCATTCATGGTTT